>DASSOQ010000053.1:0-24042 GCA_035700365.1 Rhodanobacteraceae bacterium
GCAGCCGCGCGGCCATGGGCACGGTTGCGGGGATGCTGCTGGCGGCGAATCTCGTCTATGCGTTCTGGCTGGTGGTGCCGGGTTTCCGGCCGGCCGGTTTCGCGCTGCGCTGGACCGATCTTTTGGCCGTGCTCGGGATCGGTGCGCCGTGGGTTTGCATTTATCTCTGCGGGCTTCGGTTGACGCGGGTCCCCGCGCTGCGTCCGGACGCGGACGAATTGGCGCCGGTGCTGCGGCAGCGGGTGGAGCGGGCCGATGGCTGATACGCGCGAAGCGCCCTTCGGCCACGAGCCGCCGGGTGTCGCCACACGCCGGGTGGTCGGTGTCGTCCTCGTCCTGGGCACGGCCGTGGCCATCGCGCTGGTCGCGTTGTGGCTGGCGCTGACGTACTGGGTGATGCCCGGCCACGCGCAGTTGAAAACCCGGCCCGCCGTGCTGCCCCCCGCGCCGCGACTGCAGCCACATCCAGACAACGACCTCGCGGCGCTCAGGGAAGAGAAGAGGGCGTTGCTGCATGGCTATGCATGGAACGACAAGGCGCATCGGTTCGCGCGGATTCCGATCGGACGGGCCATGGAGATTTATGCGCGGGAGCAGAAGGCGGCAAACGGGAACAGGGAACAGGGAACCGGAGCCGGAACACCGGCACCGTCCGCTTCGACATCGGGACCGGGGACCGAGGTCCCGGGGCCAGGCAGCAAGGGCAGGGCCGTTCGGACCGCGCCAAAGGCCGCCGCTGCGTCGACTTCGCCGGGAGGGCGCCGGTGATGTCGGGCCAAGGGCAGTCGAGCAGACGTGCACGTACGGCGTTGAAGGGTATTCACATCGGGAGCGCCGCGCTGGCCGCGCTTGCGCTGCTGCTGATTTGCATCACCGGGAGGTGCATCGCGAGCACGCAATCGCATGTGCGTGCGCCCCCGGACTTGTTGCAGCGGGTCGGATTCGACCAGGATCTCGGCGCGCGCGTGCCGATGGACGGAATGTTCCGCGACGCGCACGGCAATCCCGTGACCTTGCGTGCGCTGGCGCAGGGCAGGCCGACGCTGCTGGTGCCGGGCTACTTCCACTGCGCCAACCTGTGCGGAATCGTGCGCGCCGGGGTCGCCAACGCCGTCGAGGCGAGCGGCTTCGCGCCGGGCAAACAGTTCAACGTGGTGCTGGTCAGCATCGATCCGCGCGACACGCCGAAGTCTGCGCTGGCCACCAAGCGCAACGATGCGTTCGCGCATCCCGGCGCCCATGTCGAGCAGTGGCACTACCTCACGGGGCCCCAGGCGACGAGCGCCGCGCTGATGCGCAGCATCGGCTTCCGGTACTTCTACGACAGCCGCAGCGACCAGTACGTGCATGGGGCCGGCGTGGTGCTGCTGACGCCGGGGGGCAAGGTCTCGCAGTACCTCTTTGGCGTGAAGTTCCCGGCGCGGACGCTGAGGCTCGGACTGGTGCACGCGTCGGGCAATCAAATCGGCAACATCGTGGACGAGGTCCTGCTCCTGTGTTGCCAGTACGACGCCTCGACCGGCCGCTATTCGCTGGTGATCCACCATGTGATGCAGGGCCTCGGCATCACGACCGCACTGGTCCTGGCAGCGTTCCTCCTGGTGCTGCGCCGGATGGAGCGGCGCCGCGGCGGCTGGGACGCACCGGACGATCGGGGACCACGGCCATGAGCGCGCTGTTGCCGGATGCCTCCACGATGGCGCCGCGGGTCGACGTGTTGTTCTGGTACATGATCGGCCTGTGCGGCTTCGTCGCGGTCGGCATCTTCGCGACGATGATCTATTTCGGGCTGAAGTACCGCGCGGGTTCGAAAGCCGACCGGACCGGCAAGCACAAGCAGTCGATGGGAGTCGAGGCGACCTGGACCCTGGTGCCGTTCGGGATGTTCCTCGCGGTGTTCATCTGGAGCCTGTTCGTGTTCGCGCGGCTGCAGTCGCCGCCGGCCAACGCGCAGACGGTGTACGTGGTCGCCAAGCAGTGGATGTGGAAGATCCAGCACGCGGGGGGCCAGCGCGAGATCGATGCCCTGCACGTGCCGCTCGGGCAGCCGATCAGGCTGGTGATGATTTCGCAGGACGTGATCCACAGCTTCTCGGTGCCCGCGTTCCGGATCAAGCAGGACGTGTTGCCGAGCAGGTACACCAATACCTGGTTCACGCCGACGGAGACGGGGACCTTCACGCTGTACTGCAACCAGTATTGCGGCCTCGATCATTCGAAGATGATCGGTGACGTGGTGGTGATGCAGCCGGCGGCCTATGCAAGGTGGCTGGCGAAGAATCCGGCGCCGGAAAGCGTCGCGGCGCGTGGCGCCGCGCTGTTCCGCAGCGCCGGCTGCAGCGGCTGCCACGGCGCCAACGCCTCGGTGCACGCCCCGGATCTCGACGGGCTGTACGGGCGCACGGTGCACCTCTCCGGTGGCGGCACCGTCATCGCCGACGACCGCTACATCCACGACTCGATCCTGCTGCCCGACCAGCAGGTCGTCGCCGGTTTCGCGCCGATCATGCCGTCGTTCGAGGGCCAGTTGAGCGAGCAGGACATCCTCGCCCTGGTGGCTTACATCAAGTCCACCTCGGCGACCGCGCACCAACCACCATCCGTCGGCTCGGAGAGTACCCATGAGCGCCATTGACGCCGGCATCGTCCCGCAACCCAAACCGGAATCGCTCGCGCCGAGCTTCTACAGCGGCAAGCGCAGCCTGCGCGGCTGGCTGTTCACCCGCGACCACAAGCGGATCGCGATCCTCTACACCTTGAGCGTGACGCTGTTCTTCCTCCTCGGCGGCGCCGCGGCCGCGATGATCCGCTACGACCTGATCGTCCCGTCCGGCGAGCTTCCCACCGAGGTCTACAACAAGGCGTTCACCTTCCACGGCGTGGTGATGGTGTGGTTCTTCCTGCTGCCGTCGATCCCGGTGACGCTGGGCAATTTCCTGCTGCCGATCATGATCGGCGCCAAGGATCTCGCGTTCCCACGGATCAATTTGTTCAGTTGGTACCTCTTCATCGGCGGCGGCGCGTTCGTGGTCGCCGCGCTGTGGGCGGGCGGCGTCGATACCGGCTGGACCTTCTACACGCCGTACTCGACGATGTTCTCGAACACCAACGTGTACCTCGCGATCATCGGCGTGTTCGTCACCGGGTTCTCGACGATCTTCACGGGCCTCAACTTCATCGTCACCACGCACACGATGCGGACGCCCGGCATGACCTGGATGCGGCTGCCGTTGTTCGTGTGGGGCCTGTATGCGGTCAGCGTGGTGATGGTGCTGGCAACCCCGGTGCTCGCGATGACGCTCGCGCTGGTCGGCCTGGAACGGGTGGTCGGCGTCGGGGTGTTCGATCCGTCGCTGGGCGGGGATCCGCTGCTGTTCCAGCACCTGTTCTGGTTCTATTCGCACCCCGCGGTGTACATGATGATCCTGCCGGCGATGGGCCTCGCCAGCGAGATCATTTCGTGTTTCACCAGCCGTCGGGTGTTCGGCTACAAGTTCATGACCTACTCGATGCTCGCGATCGCGGTGATCGGCTTCATGGTGTGGGGCCACCACATGTTCGTCTCGGGCATGTCGGTATACGCGGCGATGGTGTTTTCGCTGCTGAGCTTCCTGGTCGCGGTGCCCTCGGCGATCAAGATCTTCAATTGGACGGCGACCCTGCGGAAGGGCGACATCCGGTTCACCGCGCCGATGCTCTACGCGCTGGGCTTTGTCGGACTGTTCCTGCTCGGCGGCCTGACCGGGCTGATCCTCGCCGCGCCGGCGCTGGATGAATTCCTGCACGACACCTACTTCGTGATCGCGCACTTCCACTACGTGATGGTGGGGGGGTCGGTGATGTGCTATCTCGGCGGCATCCACTTCTGGTGGCCGAAGGTGACCGGCAGGATGTATTCGGAGCGGCTCGCGAAATTCGCGGCGGTCCTGATGTTCGTCGGCTTCAATGTCACCTTCTTTCCGCAATACCTGCTCGGGTACCGCGGCATGCCGCGCCGCTACCACTCGTACCTGCCGCAATTCCAGGAGTTGAACGTGATCTCGACCGGCGGGGCGGTGCTGCTCGCGATCTCGTACACGCTGCCGGTGCTCTACCTGTTGTGGTCGCTGAAATACGGCAAGAAGGCGCCACCCAATCCGTGGGATGCGCGCGGGCTCGAGTGGCAGACCAGTTCGCCGCCGCCCAAGGAGAACTTCCTGCACCCGCCGGTGCCGCGCGAAGCCTACGCCTACGACAAGCCAGCGCCATGAACGCCACGGTCGCCGATTCGCCGCTGGAAGAGGCGCGCCGCGCGCACCTCGAGGAGCAGTTCGACGAGCCCGACCAGCAGCACAGCGCGGCGTCGCTCGGGATGTGGATCTTTCTCGCGACGGAGATGCTGTTCTTCGGCGTGCTGTTCGCCAGCTATGTGGTCTTGCGGGTGCTGCACCCGGCCGGTTTCGCCGAGGCCAGCCGCGAAACGGATCTTCTGCTCGGCTCTGGCGAAACCGCGGCGCTCCTGACCAGCAGCATCACGATCGTGGTTGCCCTGCGCGCGATCAAGCTGGGCCAGCGCGGCGTGGCCACGTTGTTCCTGTCGCTGACGGCTGCGCTGGGCATCGGCTTCCTGGTGATCCACGGCTTCGAATACCACTCCGAATGGGAGGAACACCTGGTGCCCGGCGTCCGCTTCCTGAAGTTCGGGCCGCACGCACACGCCGTGGAGCTGTTCGAAGTCATGTCGTACCTGTTGACCGGCTGGCACTCGATCCACCTGATCATCGCGGTGTCGGTCGTGCTCGGATTGACGTGGCGCGTGTGGCGGGGCGCCTTCGGGCCGGATCATTTCACGACGCTGGAACTCGCGGCGCTGTACTGGCACCTGGTCGACATCATCTGGATGTTCATATTTCCGCTGCTGTACTTGATCGGGAGGGCACCCGGATGAAGCCTCGGCACGCGCCGGATTCCAGGGCCAGACGGCTCCGGCGGCTCGTCGACGGGCTGATCGCGTTGCAGGCACTGCTGGCGATCAGGCGTTATCGCCGTGCCGTCCATGCGTCCGCCGGCGCACAGGATCCCAGGGACTCGCGCATGCATTCGGCCCAGACGAAACCGGAAGTGAAACCGCTCAAGACCTTCGCCTGGGCATGGCTCGGATTGCTGGTGCTGCTGGCCTTCACCGTCGGCAGCGCGTTCGTCAACCTGGGCGCTGCCAACACCGCGATCAACCTGCTGGTGTCGGTGGTCATGATGCTGCTGCTGATGACGCTGTTCATGCACGAGAGCAAGGCCCGCCGGCTGACCCAGCTCGCCTCGGCGGCCGGGCTGCTGTGGGTCGTCCTGATGATCGGTTTGTCACTGGCCGATTACCTGACCCGCGTGCACATCCCGGCGCCATGGTCGTGATGGAGGGGAATCCGGCTGTTGCAGGAGCGGGCCACGCCCGCGACCGGTCTTCGCCGTCCGGGAGCGGGGTCGGGGTGCGGATGCGGCGGCCGGTGCGTCGAGCGGCAAGTCGCGGTAGCCGGCACGGGGCGCGTTCCTGCAGGAAGGCAAGCCGGCCGACACTGTTCCCGTGGCAGCGCCCCGGGTGTGCGCACGGTTTTCGCGGCCATGCGCCGCTCCTGCATTTCATCGCCAGGCGTGCTGCTCCGGAACGCGCCAGCCCCGCGATCCGGCACGCCGGGGGTACTCGATCAGTCGGAGTGGATGCGCCCGCCATCGTGCGCGGGCCGGGTCGCGTAGTGTTCGCGGACCCGATCGGCGTACGCCGGTTCGGCGAAGTCCGGCCAGTGGTCCGCGTCGAAACCGGGCGCGTCCTTGAGGCGGTCCCTGGAGATGTCGAGGACCAGCCGTTCCGTCTCGGCGTCGACGCGGAAACTGTCCCACGGGATCGCGAACAGCTTGTTGCCCATGCCGAGCAGGCCGCCGAACGACAGCACGCCGTAGGCGAGCTTGCCGCTGGCGGTGTCGATCATGCAGTCCTTGAGTTCTCCCAGCGACTCGTCCTGCAGGTTCCTGACGCCCGCGCCCAGCAGGGTGGACGCGGAAAGGAAACGGGAAGAAAGGAATTTGGCGGGTTCGGTCATGTCGAGGTGCTCCTTGCGGGGGTGCGCTCTGGCCTGCTTCCGGGCAGGCCCTGTTGCAGGATAGGCTTGGCGCACTGAACGCGCCCGATACCCGGCTGGACGGCCGCGAGCTTCCGGCATGGGGACAGCCGCATGGCTGTCCGTATAATGGGGGAACCCGGTGCGCCCGAAAGTGTACGTCGCTCCACGAAAGGGGAAGTGCATGCGATCTGGAAGATCCCGCGGAGCCAGGCGGGCAGGGGCGACGCCCGCGCGGGTGTCCAGGGTTTCCGCATGCCTGCTCGCCGTGCTGTGGGCCGGCGGCGCGCTGGGGCAGGGTACCCTGCAGCAACTGGACAAGCTCTCGCTCCAGGATCTCGGCAACATCGTGGTCACTTCGGTCGCGAAGAACCCGGAACCGCTGAGCGAGGCGGCGGCGGCGGTGTACATCATCACCCACGACGAAATCATGCGCTCCGGTGCCACCACGCTGCCGGAGATGCTGCGGCTCGCCCCGAACCTCGGCGTATTCCAGCTCAGCCCGAGCAACTACATCGTCACCTCGCGGGGCCTCAGCGGCAGCCAGCAGGCCCAGAACTTCCCCAACAAGCTGCTGGTCCTGATCGACGGGCGCAGCGTGTACAACCCGCTGTTCTCCGGGATCTACTGGGACCAGCAGTACGTGCTGCCCGAGAACATCGATCGCATCGAGGTGATCAGCGGCCCGGCCGGCGCCTTGTGGGGCGCCAACGCCGTGAACGGCGTCATCAACATCATCACCCGCAACGCGGCCGACACCCAGGGCGGCCTGGTGGAGTTCGGCTTGGGCAACCACGAGGCGGCCGCCTCGGTGCAGTACGGCGGCAAGCTCGGCGATTTCGCGTGGTACCGGGTGTACGCGCACGACTTCCGCCAGGGCTCGTTCGAAAACGGCAACGGCGACGATGCGCACGATGGCTGGACCGCGCCGCAGGCAGGCTTCCGCATCGACTGGGAAGCCGGTGGGGGCAACGTGGTCACGTTCGAAGGCAACGCCAGCGAAAGCCGCGAAGGCCAATCCGGTGGACCTGACGTCCTCGCCAACGCAGCCAACCTGCTGGGGCGCCTGCGGCATCAATCGGCGAACGGCTCCACGTTCTGGTTGCAGGCCTATTTCGATCACAGGCACTCCGGCGCATCCCTGTCCAGCGGCGGTGGAACCATCACCACCTGGGATGTCGAAGCGCAACAGGATTTTCCGCTGGGCGAGCACCACCACATCACCTGGGGCATCGGCGACCGCATCTACCGCTACAGGTTCTTCCCGAGCATCCGCAGCGATGCGTCGCTGCTGTGGAGCCGGCCAGCCGACACGCAGAACCTCGCCAATGCCTTCGTGCAGGATCAGATCGACCTGGGCGCGAGTACGCAGGCGACCGTCGGCATCAAGGCGGAGGACGATCCGTACTCGGGCGTTTCCTGGATGCCGAGCGTGCGGCTGTCATGGAAATCCGAGCGCGGCACGCTGTTGTGGGCATCCGTCGCCCGCTCGGTGCGCACGCCGACCGTGTTCGACACGAGCGTGCTCGAGCAATCCAACACGCCGGATGGCCCGGTCAACTTCCTGGAAGGCAACCCCGCGTACCGCAGCGAAAAGCTCACCGCCTACGAGGCCGGCCTGCGCACCCAGTGGGGCACCCGCGCGACCTTGTCCGTCTCGGCGTACTACAACGACTACGACGACCTGAGGTCGATCGAGTCCACACCGGTGGATTTCCTGCCCCTGTTCTGGGGCAACGGCATGCAGGGGCATACCTACGGCATCGATGCGTGGACCGCGTATTCCATCGCCGACTGGTGGAAGCTGAGCGCCGGCCTCTCCCTGGAGCGCGAGCACTTCCGCTTCAAGCCCGGCGCGTCCGGGCTGCTGGGAACGGCGATGGCGGGGAACGATCCGGAACACCGCGCATTCGTGCGGTCGTCGATGAACCTCGGGCGGCACTGGACCCTCGATGCCGACCTGCGGCAGGTGGGTGCGCTGCCGGACCCGCACGTGCCAGGCTATACCGAGCTCAATGCGCGCCTTGCGTGGGCGCCGAATGATCGTTGGGAAGTGTCGCTGGCCGGGATGAATTTGCTGCACCCCTGGCACCAGGAGTACGTGCTCGGGCTGGCCGATCGCATAGGACGCACCGTTTTCCTCGATGCCCGGCTGAAATTCTGAAGGCGCCCGCATGATCCATACGACGCCGATGCCCGCTCCGCGCGCGGCCGCAGCGCCTGCAGCCAATGCTCCTCCGGGGACGGTCCGGCGGCGCCCGGCGCCGCGTGGGCGCCTGCGTATGGCAGAATGCGTACTTCTCGTGGGGCTGCTGTTGGCGGGTGCAGAGGCATTCGCTCAATCGCGGCCGCCCGACGTCTCGCTCGAATACGCGGTGAAGGCGACCTATCTCTACAAACTGGCACCCTTCGTGAACTGGCCGCCGGACACGTTCACTTCCCCGGATGCACCCTTCGGGATCTGCCTGCTCGGCCCCGACCCGTTCCATCACTTCCTGGAAAAGGCGGTCGCGGGCCGCAAGCTGGGCTCGCATCCGTTCGTCGTGCGCGAACTGGGCGAAGCGACGCCAGCGGATGCCTGTCAGATCGTGTTCATCGGAGACAGCCGGCCGGGAGCGGTTCGGCAGGCGCTGCAGCGCTTCGGTGGCGCGCCGGTCCTGACGGTCACCGACTCGAATGTCCCCGACGACGCCGGCAGCATCGTTCAGTTCGTGATGGACAACGGACGGGTGCGGTTCGATGTCGACACCGCCGCCGCTGGCCGCAACCACCTCACCATCAGTTCCAAGCTGCTCAGCCTCGCCCTGGCGGTGAAGGGCGACGGTTGACATGGAAAGCCTGTCGCATTCCCAGCGGGTCCTCCTCAAACCGATCACGACCATTGCCGCCGCGGGATTGCTGCTGCTGATCGGTGTGATCGCGATGCTGTACCAGTTCCAGTCCGTGCACGCGGAGCGACGGCGCCAACTCACCTCGCAAGCCAAGACGCTGGCCGCGAGCGTCACCGCCGCGATCGCCTTCAACGACCACGCCGCGGCGCAGGAGTACGTCAAGGCGCTGATGCTCGATCCGCGGGTGGATGCGGTGGCCGTCTACAGCGAGTCCGGGCGGCTGGTGGCGGGTGCCCACACGCCGGGCAGCGCGCCGATCCAGCCCCCGTCGCCCGGCAACCAGAAGCGCACGCGCGAAGCAAACGGCTTGCCGCTGGTGAGCGTTCCGGCGCGCCAGGGAACGACGACCGTCGGCAGTGTCCAGCTACGCGGTGCCGGCACGCCGTGGGTGATGCAACTGGCCAAGATCAGCGGCGTCGCCCTGCTCACCCTGATGGGGGCGCTGATGCTGAGCGTGGTCGCACTGGCGCAGCGGGCGCTCGGCCACGCCAATGCCGATCTCCACCGTCGCGCGGAGCAACTGGCCACGGCCAACCAGCATCTGGTCGCGGAAATCGAACAGCGCGCGCGCGCCGAGGAAGCCTTGCGGCAGAGCCAGAAAATGGAAGCGGTGGGCCAGCTTTCCGGCGGCATCGCCCACGATTTCAACAACGTGCTGATGGTTGTCAAGACGGCCCTCGTGCTGCTGGAAAAGCGCCTGGCCCAGAGTTACACGCCGATCGAGCGGTTCGAGGAATCAGCGCGCGAGCGGGTGGCAGCAGGGCCCGAGCAGGATGCCGCGGGGCCCCTGCAGGTGCTGGAGGAGGGGCTGGAGTTGGCCGGGCAGGCGCGTTCGCGCCGTCAGCAGATCGCGCACTACCTCGAGACCGCCCACGGCGGAATCGAAAAGGCCGCGGCGCTCACCGGGCGCCTCCTGGCTTTCGCGCGCCAGCAGCCCCTGTCGCCCAGGTCCCTGCAACTGGACGTGCTGGTACGCGGGATGCAGACCCTGCTCGAGCATTCGGTGGGGGCGAATATCGAGATCCAGTACCAGTTGCATTCCGATTGGCACGTTTTATGCGATGCCAACCAGATGGAGAATGCGATCCTCAACCTCGTGATCAACGCCAGGGACGCCATGCCCGAGGGCGGGGAAATCACCATCAGCACGGAGGACATCCGGGGAGAGGATCCGCACGGTACGGACGGGCGGGTGCGCCTGCGGGTGGCGGACACCGGCACCGGCATGAGCGAGGAGGTGCGGAGCCGGGCGCTGGATCCGTTCTTCACGACCAAGCCGGTCGGCAAGGGCACGGGGCTCGGATTGAGCACGATCCTGGGTTACGTGATGCAATCGAATGGCCAACTGGATATCGAAAGCAAGCCGGGAATCGGTACTACTATCGATATCGTGCTCCCACGCGAAGTCAGCAGCGTGTCCCTGGAGGTGACGTAATGGAATCCACGGATCAGGCGAACATCCGCATCCTCTTGGTCGAGGACGAGGCTCTGCTCCGCGAATATGCCGCGGAAAGCCTTCGGGAAGAAGGTTTCGACGTACAGGCCGTGGGTGACGGCGAGGCCGGCCTCAAGGCGCTGCAATCGGGCGCGCCGATCGACGTGTTGCTCAGCGACATCCGGCTGCCGGGGGTAAGCGGGTACGAACTCGCCGAGGCGGGCAGGATGTTGCGACCGGACCTCAAGATGATCCTGATGACCGGTTACGCACCGGGGCTGCCGCAGACCCTGGAGCATACGGTTCATTGCGTGTTGCAGAAGCCCTTCCGGATCGACACCTTGACCGGCATCATTACCGAAGCCCTCGCGGCACCGGCCGCCTGATCAGGGGTCCCGCCGCGGCAGCGTTCTTCGCCCGTCGCAGGCAACTCCCTCGCGCCGCCGCGCATCCGATTCTTTCGCCGGGAGGCGGACAGCGTCCGTCGCGTGTCGGACGCGAGTGCAGAACGTTCATCCTCCGCGCACCGGCCAGGGGGTACACCGGGAGCTGCCGCGGCGCATCCCGCCAGCAATGCCACGACGTCCTCCACCGAAATTTTTCGGGCGCTGCGGGAAACCATTTCCCTCGACGACGGATCGCCGGGCGCCCGATCGCGCCACGCGCGGCTTGGCCGCTTGGCACGCTTCGTGAGTGGGAGGCGGTGCGATGCCGGCGCGGCGTTTCATCCGCGACAGGGATCGCAGCCTCGCACCATCGAGGTTCCCGCGGCGCACGGAAGCGCCGCAGCGGATCGAGTGCAGCATTTTCGATCCGCATGCCGGATCCGGATGCGCGCCGGAGCGGCATGCCCTGGACAGATCCAGGATTGATCTGTCCAGGGCAACTATGCCGACGTCCGCAGGGCGCTGGATCAACGGAGGCAACGGATGCTGCCTCCCGGACAATGCAGGGAGCGATCATGGCAAATCTGCAAATCATGTTGAACTCGGAACGAAGTGCGGTGCGTCACGCGCTGGCGGCGGAGCGGGTGCGTGCCGGCCGCTGCCGCGCAGCGCTCGAACGTGCGCGGGGCTCGAGGCTGCGGTCCCGCTGCCGGAGGAAACTGGATGCCACCCTCGGCCGCGCGGCGAAACTGGCGCTGGCACTGGTCGACATGGGAGAGGCTGTTCCCATGGCGGAGGTCTTCACCGACTTCGATGGTCGTCTGCTCGATGCAATGGACACCGCCATGCGCAAGCGCTCGCGGCACGCAATCCCGGCCTATGCATGCGCGCGACCGACGGCTTCGCGTGGACGGTCCCGCATCCGGACCTCATGACTTACAATCCGCAACCGCGGAAGGAGCAGGACGATGGCAACCAAGGCAGGTGAAGTGATGACGCAGGAATGCTTTGTCGTCGCTCCGGAACAGACGATCGCGGAGGCCGCGCTCCTGATGCGCGACAAGGACGTGGGCAGCGTCCCCGTGGGCTCCGACGACAAGCTGGTCGGGATGCTGACCGACCGCGACATCGTGGTCCGCGCAACCGCGCGGAACATGGGACCCGAGACGCCGGTCCGCGAAGTCATGAGCGACAAGATCAAATATTGCTTCGACGACGAGGATGTCGAGGAGATCGCTCAGAACATGGCGGACCTGCAGGTGCGCCGATTGCCGGTCGTGAACCGCGAAAAGCGGCTGGTGGGCTTCATCTCGCTCAGCAACATCTCCGGGACAGGCGAGGGTTCGACCGTCCTGCACGGCGTCGCCCAGCCGCATTGAGCCGCTGCGGCGGGGCGCGATCGACCAGGGAAGCGTGCTTCCCGGTCGGGCGCCCGTTCGCACACAGGGAGGACAGCGTCCGGCCCGCCGGGATCGCAGAGGCGGGATCTGTCTGCCCGGCGATGCCCGGCGAGCGAGATTTTCCATGCCCCGGTCTGCCTCCAGCCTCAACCGCACCCCGAAGCCATGGCCATCTTCGGCCCGCAAGCTGCTGGGTGCGGGATCCGGAAGAGAGGCCCGCCCGGGTGCCTTCCGCCATGCCGCTGATGGTGCGCAACGGCGCCCATCTGGCGACACGGTACGCGTGCCGGCGCCGTTCCGGGACAGCCGGATGATGCGCCTCCCTCCAGCGCAACCGGACTCGATGGGGCGCCTGGGAAACTCCCGCGGGAATGAGCCGGTACGAGGAAACCTTTTCTTCCGCTACTGGGAAGGATTTACCGGATCACGGCGGTCAAAAGGCGCTCGACCCGGGTTTCCGCGCTCCAAGGGCTTGGCATGCTTCTTGAGTAAGGAGGGACTGCAACGCCCCGGGCGGTTTGCCCAGCCCTTCCCCCCGGCATGGTCTCTCGATGGCCCGGAGCGTTGCGGTACCGGGCGGTGCCCAGCGGCACCGCCGGTACCCGCGGCAGACGCAAGACTGCCGTACAGGCCGCAAGGATACGCGGCCGTCAAGGATGACGCGGCAGGAAGCCGCACGGAAACCGTCGTGATGACGGAATCCGGGGCAGGGAAGCTCCACCACGCTGCCGCAAGGACCGCGGCGCACAAGGAAGGCGCAGCAGGACGCCGCACGGGTCCCGCCATCACGGGCGGGACCCGGGGCAGGACGCCCGAACGACGTAGTCCCACGGAGCGGGGCGAACAAGGACTCGGCAGGACGCCGTGCGGAGCCGTCGCGTTGGCGCAGGCTCCGGGCAAGGACGCTTGGCGGGGCCGGTCGTGCAAGCGGCCGGCCCCGCGGATTTTTCGTGCCCGCCGAATGCCGTCGAGCCCATGTGCCGGCGGCACGTGCCGGGCAGTGCGGATCGGGGTCAAGGCGTTCGGCCAGGGGCCGCGGTCGATGCGCCATGGGTAGAATGCGGCGATGAGCATGGCGAACGACATCCGCGAGGACGGCGACACGGCAGTATTCCCGGCAGACGAGGCCGCGGGTGCGGCGCGAATTTTCGAGGCGGCGGGTCACGCTCCGCCGGGTGGGCCGTCGCAGCGTCCGCACGACGAGGCGGAGTCTGGTGCGATGGAGCCCGCTGGCGACCCGGATGAGGCGCACGCACCCCACGAGCGCCTGCTCGCCGTGATCCAGGAACTGCAGGCCCGCAACGAAGAACTCGCGCGTGCCAACAGCGAACTGAACAGCCTGATCGCCGGCACCGGGATCGGCACGCTGTTCCTGGACAACGAGCTTCGGGTGCGTCGCTTCACGCCGCACCTCGCCTCCACCTTCGAGCTCGTGGCGGCCGACGTGGGACGCCCGTTCGCGGAGTTGGCGGCCAGGTTCGAGACCGAAAACCTCCTCGCCGATGCCCAATACGCCCTGCGCGACGCGGTCGCGGTCGAAAGGGAATCGGTCGGCAAGGAGGGCAGCTTCTACCGGGTACGCGTGCAGCCCGGCCACGCCGGCAACGGCAAGGTCGATGGCGTGGCGTTGACGTTCGTCGACATCAGCGAACGCGAGCGCCGTGACGAAGAGGTCAGGTCGCTCAACGTGGAGCTCGAAACCGGCAAGACCTTCGCCGAAAGCATCGTCGCCACGGTGCGCGAACCGATGCTGGTGCTCGACCAGGACCTCCGCGTGGTCATGGCCAGCCGTGCGTTCTACCGCGACTTCCTCACGACGCCGGAAGCCACCGTCCACGAATTGTTCTACGACCTCGGCGACCGCCAGTGGGACATTCCCGACCTCCGGCGCCTGCTGGACGACGTCCTGCCGGAACACACCAGTCTCGAAGCCTTCGAGGTACGCCATGATTTCGGCGCCGGCGAGCGGATCATCCTCCTCAACGCGCGCCGGCTGCGGCAACAGCCGGGCGTGGAGCCGCTGATCCTGCTCACGTTCGAGGACATCACCGACCGCTCCCGCACGATGCAGGCCCTCGCCGCGTCGGAAAGCAAGTATCGCCAGTTGTTCGAGTCGCTCGACGAAGGCTTCTGCATCATCGAAATGATGTTCGACGATGCCGGACAGCCCGTGGATTATCGCTTCCTGGAGGTCAACTCCGCGTTCTATCGCAACACCGGCCTCGCGGACGTGCGGGGCAGGACGATGAAGGAGCTGATACCTGAACACGAACAGTACTGGTTCGACATTTACGGCCGCGTCGCCACCACCGGCGAACCCGCGCGCTTCGAACAACGCGGCGAAGGCATGCACCGATGGTTCGACGTGTATGCCTTTCGCGCGGGCGCGCCCGGGCAACATCAGGTGGCGATACTCTTCAACGACGTCACCGCGCGCAAGGAGCTGACGATCGGACAGGCGCGGCTGGCCAGCATCGTCGACACGTCGGACGACGCGATCATCAGCAAGGATCTCGATGGCGTGATCGCGAGTTGGAACCGCGGGGCCGAGGAAATGTTCGGTTACGCCGCCGAGGAAGCGATTGGGCGAACCATCGCCTCGCTGCTCATCCCGGCGGATCGCCAGTACGAAGAGGATGAAATCCTGCGGCGGCTCCGGGGCGGCGAGAGCGTCGATCATTTCGAGACCGTTCGCAGGCACAAGGATGGATCCCTGCTGGATGTCTCGGTGACGATATCGCCGCTGCGCAACAAGGACGGCCGGATCATCGGCGCGTCGAAGATTGCCCGCGACGTCACCGAACGCAAGCGTTACGAGCGCCACCGTGAATTGCTGATCCAGGAGCTCAACCACCGCGTCAAGAACACGCTCGCCAGCGTGCAGGCGCTGGCGGCCCAGACCTTCCGCGGTGCAGGAATGCGGGAATCCGTGGCCAACTTCGAGGCGCGGCTGCTGGCGATGTCCGCCGCGCACGACGTGCTGACCCGCCAGAGCTGGCAGGGGGCGGGCATCCGCGAAGTGGTGGGTGATGCCGTGGCGACGTGGGCCGGCAAGTCCGGCCAGCGGGCATCGTTCCATGGGCCCGAACTGCGCCTGCGACCGGCCGTGGCGCTGGCCTTGGCCATGGCCTTGCACGAGTTGGCAACCAATGCGGTCAAATACGGCGCGCTGTCGAACAAGAAGGGCAAGGTGTCGATCGAATGGTCGGTTTCGGACGACCCGCAACCGTGCTTCCGCCTGTGCTGGCGCGAGTGCGGCGGTCCGCCGGTGCACGCGCCGGTGCGGCGCGGCTTCGGCTCGCGCCTGATCGAATACGGGCTGGCGCGCGACCTCGGCGGCACGGTTGACCTGTCGTTCAACGCCGGGGGTGTCGAGTGCAGGATCGAGGCGCCGCTCGAGGGAATCCGCGAAGAAGGAGCGGTGTGATGGAAGATGGCGATAGCCTCGACGGTTGCCGCGTCCTGATCGTCGAAGACGATGCGATGATCTCGATGATGCTGCAGGATCTGCTGGAGGACATGGGCTGCAGCGTCGTCGGCGTCGCATCGCGGCTGGAAGAAGCGCAGCGCAAGGGCGACGCGGGCGGCTTCGACGTGGCGCTGCTGGACGTCAACCTGCGCGGCGAGCACACCTTTCCCGTCGCCGAATCCATGGCGCAACGCCGCCAGCCGTTTGTGCTGACCACCGGTTACGCGACCACGATCCTGCCCGACGCACTGCGCGGTGCCACGCTGCTGCAGAAGCCCTACCGGCGGCAGGATCTCGAACGCGCGCTCTGGGATGCGATGCACGACGGCTAGGGTTGGTCCTGCACGTTCTTCGATGCCGTTGGGCTTCTCCCGGACAGGTCCGGGATCCGCCCGACCTGCGCACGCGTTTTGCGGACTGGCCTCGAACGCGGCGAAGCCCGATGTTGGCGCGCTGCCATGGATTGCTGCGCGCCGTGAACTCCGGTGGAAAAAAGATTCCAGGACGTCCCCGAATTTCCCGCGTGCGAACGCGCAATGCCGCCATGCGCCGGTTCCCGTTCGGCACGATTCCTGCCAGTGGTCACCATGCCCCGCGCTCGAGCGGGTGCATGGCGGCATCCGATCGTTCGGAACGGGCGCCGGCCATCGTCCATGACAAGGAGGTCCCGGATGGAGAATCGTCAACCAGGACGAACGTGCGGAAATCGCGGATGCGGCTGCGAAACCGAAGCGGCCCATCCCTGCTTCAGCGGCGAGTGCCGCCGGCCCGCGGAAGATTGCCGGCCGTCCGGCGAAGTGCCGCGCGGTGCCTGCGGCTGCGGGCATCCGGGCTCCAGCGGCTGACGGGCCCACGCGGCCACAGCCGCCGCTTCCGCCATGCGTCCCCTGCACCGCCGGCCCTCGCGAGGCTTCGCTGAACGGATCCCCAATCCGCGCGTCGATTTGGCCGTCGGGAAAACATTTCCAGCCGAAGGCTTAACCTTGCCGGGTTTCCAGCCTATTATTCTCGTTCCCTTGCCGCGTATTACCGGGAACGCGATGAATTCCGCCACCGCGACGGGCAGTGTCCTGCTGGTCGACGACAACGAGAGCTTCGCGCGCATGCTGGTGGAGGCTGGCAGGCAGGCCGGATGCAAGGTGTACCACGCCGCCAGCGTGGAAGGCGCGCGCGGCCTGTTGGCGGAAGGCAAGATTTTCGACCTGCTGCTGGTGGACATCATGTTGCCGGACGGCAACGGCCTGGAACTGGTCGAGAGCATGGACGTCGCCGACCAGGGCCGGATCGCGATCGTCACCGGGATGCCGAGCGTCGAGAGCGCGGTGCGGGTGCTGAACACGCCCGTCGTCGATTACCTGGTCAAGCCGATTCCCGCCGCGACCCTGCAGGAACTGCTGCTCGGCGCGCACAAGCGGGCGGTCGCCCGCAGCCGCGTGTCGCGTCCACTCGGCGACATGGTGGGCGGCAGCATCCAGATGCGCACCTTGTTCGACCAGATCCGGCAGGTCGGCCCGCTCGACGTTTCGGTGCTTATCCACGGCGAGAGTGGCACCGGCAAGGAACTGGTTGCGCGTGCGCTGCACGAACAGAGCGGGCGCGTCGGCCGCTTCGTGCCGGTCAATTGCGGAGCCATCACCCACGACCTGCTCGGCAGCCAGGTGTTCGGCCACGAACGCGGCGCGTTCACCGGCGCAGTCCAGTCCCACACCGGCTTCTTCGAACAGGCCGACGGCGGCACGCTGTTCCTGGACGAAATCACCGAGATGCCGGCGCAGCTCCAAGTGTACCTGCTGCGCGTGCTCGAATCGCGGATGCTCACCCGGCTGGGCGGTACCCGCGAATTCCCCGTGGACGTGAGGCTGGTGGCGGCCACCAATCGCGACCCGCGCGCGGCGGTGGCGGCGGGCGTGCTGCGGCAGGACCTGTACTACCGGCTGATCGAGTTTCCACTCTACATCCATCCGCTGCGGGAACGCCGCGAGGACATCGCGCTGCTGGCGCGGCATTTCCTGGATCGGCTCAACCGCAAGTACGGTACCTCCAAGACCTTCCAGCCGGATGCGCTGGTGCGGATGACGGAGGCGGCGTGGCCCGGCAACGTGCGTGAACTCCGCCATGCCGTGCAGCGCCAATTCATCCTGTCCGGTGAATCCGCGCAGGTGGGCTTCCGCCACGACGACGCACCGGTGACCGCGGAATCCGACGCGGACTCCGTGCACTTCCGGGTCGGCATGACCTTCGAGGAAGTCGAGCGCGAAATGCTGCTGAAGACGCTTTCGCGCTGCGGCAACAACAAGAGCCGCACCGCGAACATGCTGGGCATCACCGCCAAGACCATCTACAACCGGCTGCTGCGCTACCGCGCCGAGGGCCTGATCGACGACAGCCTGCTGCGCGGCGGCCCGGCGGAACGCGACAGCGCAGGCTGACGGGAGTCTTTTCGGCCCGGCGGGCGGACACCGTCCGCCGCTCCACGCCCATTGGCGGCTAGCGCCCGCCCCACCTTGCCGTTGCGACCGGACTCACGCGTCGCGGCGCGCAGCGAAAAAATCCCGTAACGCCAGCCGACGTGGTAATCGCTTTCCGGTTGCCAGTCCCACGGTGCGCCCGACTGCGCCCCGCCGGAGGGGGGCAATCGCCCCTTCAGGCCCGGCAATGTCAGGTACCGCATGGGTTGCTGCGCCGCGCCGCCGGGTGCCGGCCGGCCCGCAGCCGCGCCCCGGCATGCAACTTGCTTCGTCGGGGGCGCGCCACGGTCGCCAGCGAAGGAGCTTGGAAGGGATTCCATGGAACGGAACGCCGTCTTCGGCCATGCAATGCGGGTGGTGGTGACGGGCGGCGCCGGCTTCCTCGGGAGCCACCTTTGTGCGCGGCTGCTGCAACGGGGTTGCAGCGTGCTCGCCGTCGACAACCTCTCGACCGGCAATCTGCGCAACATCGCCCCGCTGTCCGGCCATGCCGACTTCCGCTTCGTGCAGCACGACATCGTGGCGCCGATATCGCTGCGCGCCGACTGGATCTTCAACATGGCGTGCTGCGCCTCGCCTCGCCATTACCAGCGCGACCCCGAGAAGACCATGCGCACCTGCACCGACGGTGTGCTCAATCTGCTGGCGGAAGCGCGCGCCTGTCACGCGCGGATATTCCAGGCCTCGACCAGCGGGGTGTACGGGGAGCCGGAGGTGCATCCGCAGGCCGAGAGCTACCGCGGCTCGGTGAACCCGGACGGTCCGCGCGCCTGCTACGACGAAGGCAAGCGTTGCGCCGAGGCGATGTTCTTCGACTTCCACCGGATGTACGGCGTCGACATCAAGGTCGCGCGCATCTTCAACACGTACGGACCGCAGATGCAGATCGACGACGGCCGCGTGGTTTCCAACTTCAGCGTGTAGGCGCTGCGCAACCAGCCGCTGACGATGAACTCCGACGGCAGCCAGACCCGTTCGTTCTGCTACGTGGACGACCTGGTGGACGGCATCCTCGCGCTGATGGCCTCGCCCAAGCGCCTGACCGGCCCGCTCAACCTCGGCAATCCGGCCGAGATCACCGTCGCCGAACTCGCCCGGCACGTCATCGAACTGACCGGCTCGAGATCGCGCATCGTCCATCGGCCGATGCCGATCGACGACCCTACCCGGCGCTGCCCGGACATCGCGCTCGCGCGCAAGACGCTCGGCTGGTCGCCGCGCGTGTCGCTGGACGAAGGCCTCGCACGCACGATCGAGTGGTTCGACAGCGTCCTCGGCCGCGGCCGCCAATCGCCTTCGCCGCCGGAGGCCGACCGTGCCATCGCCTGACGGGAATTCCCGCGGCATGGCGCGGGGCACGGTGCTGATCACCGGGGGCGCGGGATTCGTCGGTTCGCACGTGGCCGACGAATTGCTGCAGCATGGATACCGCGTGCGCGTGCTCGACAACCTCGATCCTCAGGTGCACGGCGCGGAACGCGAATGGCCGGACTACCTCGACCCAGCGGTCGAGTGCCTGCGCGGCGACGTGCGCGACGCCGACGCCGTGCGCAAGGCCCTGCGCGGCGCCGAGGCGGTGATCCACGGGCGGTCGCTCGGATTCGGCGATGTCGTCGCGCAGGTAACTGCCGAGGCCGTCGAGGGTCGGCTCCCGCCGCACGACCACTCCGCTGCGCGGCAACTTCGCGAAGATCCGGGTGTTGTTGGGCTGGCACTGCAGGGCTTCGGACAGGTCGCGCCCGACCTTGCCTGCATGGATGTCGAAGGCCGAAGCGACCTCGATGTCGCGGACGTGGTAACGGCCGACCCGGGCATTCATCAGGCCGGGGATCACGGCGTCCTCGGCGGCGTCGCGATAGTAGGTGAGTCCCTGCACGAGGGACGACGCGCAGTTGCCAGCGCCGATGATTCCGATTTGCAGCGATGCGGCGTTCAAGGGTTCCGTCCTTCCGTGGCGGTGGGAACGGCCCCTTCCATGCAGGAAACACGCAAGCCCGCCGGCGCCGGATACGCGTGGGAATGGGCGCAGGCAACGGGAAATCGGGTGTGACCAGCGGGAAATATTTTCGCGGCGCCGCCGGGCACGGCAGCCCCTGCTGGCGGCACGTGGCGGCTCCCGGCGGACCGGTTCGTTGGCGCGGGCCATGCAAGGTTCCCGGGCATCGCCGCGGCGCGGCGTCGCGATGTACCATCGGATGTCCGGCCCCGGGGCCGGACGCGCGCAGCGCAGCCCGCGGCTGGCTGCAGGCAAGGAACAGAAGGGAGGATCCTGACGTGCCGGTTTCCACATTGCCGGACAGCGAAGCTGACGTGGCCGATCGTGATGCCGCGACGCTGCCGGAACGTGATTTCAACGCCACCTTCGGCGAAATGACGCACGCCGTGCTGAACGCCTTGAACGCGGTCGCGGCGGCCGCCGAACTGTCGAGGCTGTTGCTGAGGCGCGAGGAGTCCGCCGAGGCTTCGAAATCCCTGGCGCGCGTCGAGCCCGAGTGCCTGCGCGCCGCCCGCCTGCTCCGCGAGGGGCGGGCATTCCTGACCTTCCGGCTCGCCGCGCGGAGCGAGGTCGACATTGCCGCACTGCTCGACGAGTGCGCGGAAAGATTTGCCGGCCGCGCGGAAATCGTTGGCGGAGCGGCATTGCCGGCGCTTCGCGGTGATGCCGAGGCATTGCGCAAGCTCTTCACCGAGCTGCTCGAAAACGCCTTCGTGTTCGGCGCGACCCGCGTCCGCGTCACCCCGAAGGCAACCGGCAGCCACGCGGTCCGGATCGATTTCCTCGATGACGGCCCCGGCATTGCGGTGCCGGCCGCGCGGGCGTTCGCTCCGTTCTTCAGTAGCCAACCCAACGAACACAGCGGGCTGGGGCTTCCGCTGGCAAGGCGGATCGCCGAAGCGCACGGCGGACGCATCGGGATCGGCGAAAGCGAAAGCGGCGCGCTGATCTGGATCGAGCTGCCGCTGCCCGAAGCTTGAACTGCCGGTGACGACCCGGATCACTCGAGCGCGAACCGGGTGCCGGGGATGCAGCCGTCAGTGCGCGAGGAACGATTCGCCGATCGCCAGTGCCAAGGGGTAGGGCTGGAACCGGTTCCGGTTGCTGAGGATCACGACGCTGAGGTGCTGTTCCGGCCAGCGGATGATCACGTTGCGGAATCCCATGGTTTCTCCCGAGTGCCACGTGGTGCCGCCACTCAGGCGCCAGCCGAATCCGTACAGGACATCGGGATCGTCGACCGGGTCCTTGGGCGTGAACGCGAGCTTGCGTGAGTCGGCGTCGAGCAGCTTGTCGGTATAGAGCGCCGCGTCCCACTTCGCGAAATCCTGGATGTTCGAATAGATGCCGCCGTCGCCGCGGGTGGCGCTGGTGACGCTCTGGTCGGTGCGCGTCCACTTGCCGTCGATCAGGCTGTAGCCGTAGGCGCGGCTCGCGGGCTTCGGGCCGCGATGGTGTTCGTACAGCAGCGTGTGGTCCATGCCCAGCGGCTTGAAGATGCGCTGCTGCATGAAGTCGGCCAGGTCCATGCCCGACACGCGCTGGACGATCAGGCCCAGCAGCACGTAGCCGCCGTTGCTGTAGCGGTGCGCGCTGCCGGGCTGGAAGTACAGGTGATCCTGCGAAGCGATCATGCGCAGCACGTCGTTGTCGTCGATCTGCGCGGTCTGGGCAGGCGGGATCAGGTCCTCGTAGTCGACCAGGCCGCTGGTGTGGGTCAGCAGGTTTTCGATCGTGATCCTGGCGTCGCTGGCCGGAAGCTCTGGCAGGTACTTGCGGATGGGGTCGGCAAGTTTCAGCTTGCCGTCCTGTTTCAAAAGCAGGATCGACGCTGCGGTGAACTGCTTGGTCACCGACGCGAGCCGGTAGTTGGTTTCGGGGCCGGCCTTGATGTGTTCTTCGAGATTGGCGTAGCCGTAGCTGCGCTCGATGACGGGCTTGCCATCCTTCACGACCAGCAGGGACACGCCGGGGACGTTGCCGGCGTAGCGGCTCATCAGGGCGTCGATCCGGGCCTGGTGCGGTGCCGGGGTTTGCGCGGCGGCCATCAGGGGTAGCCATGCGAGTGCGAAAAGGGCAAGCGATTTGGACGTCATGATCAAGCCTCCAGGGTCCCGAACAGTTGCGATTTCCGCCATTCCCGCCTGCACGGGGACGACGAGCTTGTTCATTGCACGGGTACGTCGTAGAGCGTGGTCGGCTGCGGGTGCATGGTGAAGGTGTAATGCCACCATTCGGCGGCGTAGTTTTCGAAGCCCTGCGCGGTCATCGCGTGCAGAAGCCGTTCGCGGTTGGCGTGCTGCGCGGCGGTGGCGTCGGGCGAATCGGTGTGGGCCAGCGGATCGAACATGTCGAAATGCGTGCCCATGGCGAGCGGCTTGCAGTGCCGGTCGTGCGCGTCGCATTGCATCATCGTCAGGTCGACCGTGGCGCCACGGCTGTGGCCCGACACGGGCGCGATGTATTCGCCCAGCAGTTTGCTCTTGTCGACGTTGGGGTAGTGCGTGGCCTTGGTGCTGGTATCGGAAAGATCATGTGCCCAGCGCACGAACGCGGCGACCGCAGTGGCAGGGCGATAGCAGTCCCAGATCTTCAGCCGCGCGTGCTGTTTGCGCAGCGCGTGTTCGACCCGCGCCAGCGCTTCGGCGGCCGGCTTCAGCAGGAAGCATCTGGCAGCCTTGTAGCCAGGCACCGGCGCGCCGGTGAAGTTGTCGCTGCCGGCGTAATGGATGTTCTCGGCGATGTCGGGAACCGCCGAGCGGATGTCGACCATGCCGGCTTCGGCCATGGTTTTTGCAGGGGAAATTTGCGGTGGCGCATCGGCGCTCGCGGCAACGGCAATCGCTGCCAGCCCAAATGAGAGGAGACAAGCGGTGCGCTTATTCACAGGAGCCCTCCCGCTTGAAATCCAGATCTTCGTAGTCGTAGCTGAAATCCGCATCCGGATCGACCTTGGCCATGTGCAGCGTGCCACCGGCTTGCGAGGGGAAGCGCAGCCACGCCTCGGCATCGCCATGGAACCAGTGCACCAGGTACTTGTCGCCGACGCGCATGACTTCGCCGGTGAGTTCCGGGGATTTTTGCGAGGCGAACCGCACCTTGTCGCCGCGCGCACAGATGCGCACTTCGCCGAACCACGGATCGCGCCACACGCCGAGCTCGTTCTTCAGGTCGGCCGGTGTCGCCGGTTTGCGCGAAGACGTGTCGGGTACGCGTGAGATGCGTCGCTGTCCGTCGGCGCGCTTCAGTTCGTCGGCGTAGCTCTGGACGCTGCGCGCCTTGTCGGGTGCGGTGAAATGCTTGGTCAGCACCTCGTTGAGCACGCTGCGCGCGTTGTCGGCTTCGGCGTTGATCAGGAACACGTAGCCGCTTTGCTGGAACGGCAGCAACGTGACCGCCGAATACATGCCCGACAGCGTGCCGGTGTGCGACACCGTCATCTCGCCGTCGACATCGCCGATCCGCCAGCCGTAACCGTAGCCCCAGAACAGCGTGCCGTCCCATTCGTGCCTGAGTTTCGAAATGGGCATCGGCGTGTACGGCGTCCACTCCGCGTGGCGTTCCTTCGGCGTCAGCCACGCGAGTTGCTGCGGCGTCGGCGCCAGCCAGTTCATGGCCCAGGTCAGCATGTCGTGCAGGCTGCAGCGCACGCCGCCGGCCGAATCCATGGTGGTTTCGTGGACGATCGCACCGCGTTTGGGAATCGCAACGAAGTGGTCGTTCTCGATGATGTGCGGGTCCGCGACGTTGCCGACTTCATCGCGGTTCCAGGTGCCGATCTGGCAGCGGGTCATGCCGAGCGGCTGGAAGATCTCGCGGCGCATCAACGTCGGGTACGGCGCGCCACCGGCCGCGGCCGCGACCTGGCCGGCGACGATGTACAGCGTGTTGTCGTAGGCGTAGCCCGC
>DASSOQ010000054.1:0-33507 GCA_035700365.1 Rhodanobacteraceae bacterium
CGTGCGCGTGGACGTCTTGATCAACGGCGACCGGGTGGACGCGCTCAGCCTGATCGTGCATCGTGCGCACGCCGACCGGCGCGGCCGCGACCTGGTCGAGCGGATGCGCGAACTGATCCCGCGGCAGATGTTCGACGTGGCGATCCAGGCCGCGGTCGGTGCGCAGATCATCGCGCGCTCCACGGTCAAGGCGCTGCGCAAGAACGTGCTGGCCAAGTGCTATGGCGGCGACGTCTCGCGCAAGAAGAAACTGCTCGAGAAACAGAAGGAAGGCAAGAAGCGGATGAAGCAGGTCGGGCGCGTCGAGATTCCTCAGGAAGCGTTCCTGGCGGTCCTGCGGACGGACAAGTAGGAGCGTGCGTGCAGGCGATCAGGCCGGCGGGCCGTGCAGCCCGGATGAAGCCCGGCGGAATCCGGGAGCGTCTGCGAACGAGCGTCCCGGATTCCGTCGCTGCGCGACTGCATCCGGGCCACGGTGCGGGGCGCGCGCGGAACCAAGGCATGGACGCCGGTACAAAATGACCAAAGACACTGGATGCCGGCCTGCGCCGGCATGACGATGGCTGGCGCGCATACAAGGATCACGCAGTGAAGAAAGATGCCTGGGGTACCGTGGTGCTGGTGGCGATCGTCACCATCTGCCTGTACATCTGGTACAGGACGTCGGATTTCGCGCTGGCGCTGGTACTGATCACCGGCGCGTTCTTCGTGATCTGGTTCGTCGACTGGCTGTTCTTCGCAAGGCGCCGCAAGGCGCGTGCGGCCGCCGAAGACCAGAAGCCCCACGAACCCGTGCTTGTCGACTACGCGCGCTCGTTCTTCCCGGTGATCCTCGCGGTGCTGCTGTTCCGCACTTTCCTGCTGGAGCCGTTCCGGATTCCGTCGGGTTCGATGATGCCGACCCTCCTGGTCGGCGACTTCGTACTGGTGAACAAGTTCGCCTATGGCCTGCGCCTGCCGGTCACCGATACCAAGATCGTCGACATCGGCGAGCCGAAGCGCGGCGACATCGTGGTGTTCCGCTATCCCGGCTACACCTGCCGTCTTTCCGATGGCCGGGTGGTTCGCGGCGGCAATCGCGCCTGTACCACCCCGGTGCCACAGGAGGACTACATCAAGCGCATCATCGGACTGCCCGGCGACACCGTCGCGGTCCGGGGCGAGCAGGTCTTCATCGACGGCGAGCCAATGCCCCAGAGCCTGATCGGCCCGTACCGCGGCACGGACAAGGTCAGCATCCGGATGGAGGAAAATCCGATGATGGCGCCGGTCACGCTGCACGAGGAGGACCTCGGCAGCGTCAAGCACCAGATCCTGCAGTTCGGCTACATCGAGCCCTACCATTGCGTCGGATCGGGCGGCACCCGGCTGCCGGAGGGTGGTTGCCAGTGGGTAGTGCCGAAGGGGCATTATTTCGCGATGGGCGACAACCGCGACGACAGCGAGGACAGCCGCTACTGGGGCTTCGTGCCGGAGCAGAACCTCGCCGGCAAGGCCTTCTTCATCTGGTTCAGCCTCGCCGACTGGCACCGCATCGGCACCGTTCTGGATTGACCGAGCGGCCGGGACCGCCGCGGCTGGCGGACGCCGGTCACGATTCGAGGCGCCGGCATGCGGCGCGCACCGCACCGGCCCCCGTCTTGCATTAAGCTCTGCTGGCCCGGCAGGACGCCGCGGCCGGCGCGCGTTCCGGTGCCGCCGGGAAGCGGGGTGGAATCTCAACAGCAGGTCAAGGGGGGCGACTCCATGAAACGTCAATCCGGCATTACCCTCATCGGGTTCATCATCGTCCTGGCCGTTGCCGCGTTCTTCATCTATACGGCGATGAAGCTGGTACCGGCGTACATCGACTACTTCAACGTGGCGAAAGCGATGAATACGGTTGCCTCCCAGACGGCGGCGAGCGCGATGAGTCCCGAGGAGATCCGCCGGCAGCTGGACACGCAACAGTTGTCCCAGTACTTCGCCGACGAGGACATCGCCGCGGGCAACGTCCACGTGCAAAGGACGCCGAACGGCGGCTCGAGCCTCAAGCTGAGCTACGACAAGAGGATCCCGTGGATCTACAATATCGACTTCCTGCTGCACTTCGAGAAGTCGGTGCCCCTGCAGTCGGCGACGCCGGGATAACGTGAAGCTCGGCTACCGCTTCGCCGACGAGGAGTTGCTCCGCCTCGCGCTCACCCATCGCAGCGCCGGGCGTCCCCACAACGAGCGGCTGGAATTCCTCGGTGACGCACTGGTCAACCTGGTTGTCGCGGAGATGCTCTTCGACGCGCGTCCGCGCGCCGATGAAGGCGAGCTCTCGCGCCTGCGTGCGCAACTGGTGAGCGAAGCCGCGCTCGCGGAGCGCGCGCGCGAACTGGAACTCGGCGATGGACTCCGGCTCGGTTCCGGGGAGCTGAAGAGCGGCGGATTCCGGCGCGCGTCCATCCTTGCCGATGCGTTCGAGGCGCTGGTGGCCGCCATCTACCGCGACGGCGGCTACGCAGCCTGCCGGGACTGGCTGCGCGGCGTGTTCGCCCGGCCGGTGGCCGATGCCGGCGCGCCATGGAAGGATCCGAAGACCCGCCTCCAGGAATGGCTGCAGGGCCGCGGGCTGCCGCTGCCCCAGTACGAGCTCGTCGCCGAGCATGGCGAGGAACACGCACGGCGCTTCGACGTGACGTGCGTCATCATGCAACCGCGAGCCGCCCGTTTCGACGGTCACGGCGGCAGCCGGCGCTCGGCCGAGCAGCAAGCGGCGGAAGCCGCGCTGGAAAGCCTCGAGGGGTCCGAAGCATCGTGAGGACCCCGATCACTCGTTCCGGTGAGAAGTCCCTGGTGCCGATGAAAGCGGACTAACACCGATAGCTCCGCAGCTATGCTTCTTGCCTCATCCGCGTGGATCGGCGTCCAATGCTCTTTTTCGAGGGAGCGTAGTCTTTCGTGAGCGAGCCATTCCGCTGCGGCAGCGTCGCGATCGTCGGGCGTCCGAACGTCGGCAAGTCGACGCTGTTGAACGCGCTGATCGACGCCCACCTCTCGATCGTGACGCCGCGCGCCCACACCACGCGGCACCGGATCCTCGGCATCGCCAACCCCGCGGACGGGCAGATCCTCTATCTCGATACGCCGGGCCTGCACTGCGAAGCCAGGCGCGCAATCAACCGCAGCCTGAACCGTGCGGTGCACGCGGCGGTGGCGGACGCCGACGTGGCGGTGCAGGTGGTCGCCGCCGGGCAGTGGGACGACGAAGACGCCGCCGTGTATTCGGCGGTGGCGGAACGCGGCATCCCGCGCCTGCTGGCCGTCAACAAGATCGACAAGCAACGCGACAAGACCAAGCTGCTGCCGTTCGTGGAAGGCCTGGCGCGCGAGCGGCAGTGGGACGAGGTGTACCTCGTCAGCGCCGCGCGCCGCGCAGGCCTCGCCGAGCTTGAACGCGGCATCCTGGCGCGCCTGCCCGCGGGTGAAGCCCGCTACGACCGCGACGCCTTCACCGACCGCAGCGAACGGTTCCTCGCCGCAGAGCTGGTGCGCGAACAGTTGATGCGCCAGCTCGGCGAAGAGTTGCCGTATGCGACCACGGTCGAGATCGAACGCTTCGAGGACCGCAAGGACGGCGTCGCCGAAATCGCGGCGGTGGTATGGGTCGAGCGCGACGGCCAGAAGGCGATCGTGATCGGCGCCGGCGGCCGCCGCGCCAAGGCGATCGGCAGCGCCGCGAGGAAGGAAATGGAGAAGCTGCTCGGCAGGCGGGTGTTCCTGAAGCTGTGGGTGCGCGTGCGCGCCGGCTGGTCCGACGACGAGGCGGCGCTGAGGCAGTTCGGGTATGAATGACGGCCGGCGACAGGAAACAGGGAACAGGGACGGGCGCCGGCTTGTGCCTTCCCCGTTCCCCGCTCCCCCTTCCCGCTGTTCGCGATAGATGCGCATCGCCGGCCAACCCGCCTACGTGCTGCACGCCCGCGCGTGGCGCGAGACGAGCCTGCTGCTCGAGGTATTCAGCCGCGATTTCGGACGGGTCGGATTGGTGGCGCGCGGCGTGCGGGGCGCCCGCGCGCGGCTGCCCCGGTCATTGCTGGAGCCGTTGCAGCCGCTGCGGCTGGACTGGGGAGGCCGTGGCGAGCTCGCGACACTGGCGGCGGTGGAAGCCGCCGGCGTGCCCCGGACGTTTCATGGCGATGCGCTGTTGTCGGCAATGTACGTCAACGAGCTGCTGGTGCGGCTCACCGCGCGCAACGATCCGCACCCCTGGCTGTTCGATCGCTACCAGGGGCTGCTCGAGGAACTGCCGAACACGTCGTCGCTGGCGTGGAGCCTGCGTTGCTTCGAGCGCGACCTGCTGGCGGCGGTCGGCTACGCGTTGCAGCTCGAGGTGGCGGCAGATACCGGCGTTCCCATCGAGGCCGGCGCGTCATACGACTACCTTCCCGAATCGGGTGCGGTGGCGGCCGCCGATCATCCCGACGGGGTGCGGGTACGTGGGTCCGCGCTGCTGGCGCTGGCGGCGGGCGCGTGTCCCGACACGCAGGATCTTTCCGCGCTGAAGCGCCTGATGCGCACCCTGATCGGGCGCCAGGTGGGGTCGCGCGGGCTGCAGTCGTGGCGGGTGCTGGCCGGGAGTTTTGTGTTCGATCGTCCCTGACCACGGCGTCGCCCGGCGTTTCCGAGTTGCGGGTCGGCCCAGGCGTGGACACCAGAACGGCCTTCGGTGGCGTGACTTTTCGCAACAGCTGGTGCGCGCAGGAGTCGGTCCGCCGTTGCGCTAGGTCGCGGCGTCGAGCTGCGCGTGCAGCGCCGCACGCGTCTCCGCGACCGCGACGCGGAAGGCGTCCAGCGCGACGCCGGCGGAACCGGATTCGGGATCCGCGATCGCGTAGTGCAGCGCCGCGCTGGCGTCGGCAAGTGTCCTGGCGCCGCAGAAACCGCAGGATGCGCGCAGCCGGTGCAGGGTGGGCTGCAGCAACTGGAGGTCGCCGCCGATGCGGTCGAGCTCTTCCTGGACCCTGGGCAATTCCTGCTCGGCGAACAGTCGCCGCAACCGGACCACGGCCGTCGCCGATCCACAGGCCCGGAGGGCGTCCTCGTCGTCGAGCCGCGCGTCTCCGCCGCAGCCGTGGCGCCGCAGCGCCTCGCGCAGGGTCGCGATCGGCATCGGCTTGGGCAGCACCTCCGCGAAGCCCGCCCGGCGGAGCGCTTCGGCATCGGCATCGCGCGCGGCGGTCGTGGCGATCGCCGGCGCGGCGCGCGAAGCGGCGGCGGGATCGGTCCGCAGGGTGGAGAGGATGGCGTCGCCGTCCAGGCCCGGCAGGTGGTGGTCGAGGACCAGCAGGTCCCATCGATCCTTGCGCGCCAGTTCGAGTGCCTCCGTGCCGTCCGCGCAGTCGGTGACGGCCGCGCCGCAGGCGTGCGCGGCTTCCCGCAGGAAGGTGCGGCTGACCGGATCGTCCTCGGCCAGGAGCACCTTGAATGGAATAGCTTCCATGCGGAACACGCCCCCTTTGGCATCCGTTCGGATGCGGGCTGGCACAATCGGCGCCACTGTTACCGGAAAAGGGTGGTCGTGGCAAGTCGGCGCCAGTACATCGTGGCGGGATGCCTGTTGCTCGTTTGCGCGTGTGCCCAGGCCGCGCTGCGCCTGCAGGCGGACTCGCTGCAACTGCCGGGCGCCAGCCTGGCCGACGTCACGATGGCGGTCGCGCCGGGGCCGGATGGCATGCCGCAACTGCACCTGGACGCAGGCAAGGTGGCGGTTCCGGCGCTGGGCTGGCACGACGTGGTTCTGAGCCTGGACGGCCAGCCGCAAAAGGCCGGCAGTCGCGCGTGGAAGTTCGTCGGCCATGTCACGACCCGGCATGCGCCGGGCGACGCCTTCGCCGACGCCGACCTCACCGTGCTGTTCGATTCCGCCGCCGGCACCCTCGAGGTCGACGTGGGGCAGGGCCAGGGCAACCTGCATGCGCTGATGCCCCTGGACCAGGCGAGCCACGTGCAGATGACCCTCAGCGGGTTGCCGCTCGCCTGGTTGCGTGGTGTGCTGGCGTCGGCATGGCCGGAGGGGCGCCTCGCCGGTGGCACCGTCGGCGGTGACGTGGCGCTGGACCTTGCCGCCGGAGGCGCGCGTATTTCCGGTCGCGTGCAGGTCGCTGGCGCCGACCTCGACAGCAAGGGCGGCCATATCGCGATGCAGGACCTTGGCGCGGACGGCAGTTTCCGCATCGAGAGCGGCCCCGCGTCGACCAGCATCATGTTCGACGGCGAACTGCGCGGCGGCCAGATGCTGTTCGGGCCGATGTACGCGACGCTTCCGCCGCATCCAGCCAACGTCCACGTCTCCGCGCAGCTCGGGCCGACGGGCATCGCCATCAAGTCGCTCGACTACGACGACCACGATGCGCTGCGCGTCGCCGGGAGCATCGGGTTCGACCGTAAGGGCAACCTCGACGAGCTCGACCTCGACCGGTTCGCAGCCGGCCTTCCGCAAGCGTACGAACGCTACGGAACCACGTTCGTGGAATCCCTTACCGGGTTTTCGCAGCTCGACACCTCGGGCAGCCTCACGGGCGCGATCGACCTTGGCAGCAACGGACTCGAGGCGCTGGACCTGACCGCCCGCGACGTTTCCATCGACAGCCATGGCGCCGGACTCGGCCTGTCCGGCCTCGACGGCAAGGTCGATTGGCGCGCGCAAGCGTCGCGTCCCGCCACCACGCTGTCGTGGGACGGGTTGTCGATGTACCGGATCCCGTTCGGCCCGGCCAAACTGGTCCTCGAGGACCAGGCGGGCGTGCTGACCCTGCAACAGCCGGTCGCCATGGACATGCTGGGCGGGTCGTTCCAGCTCAACCGGTTCGCGTGGCAGCCCGGCGCCGAAAAATCGCATCTGTCGGCGGGCTTCGCGGTGACCGGCGTCGATCTGCCGAACTTGTGCGCGGCATTCGGCTGGCCGTCGTTCGGCGGCACTCTGGGTGGCGCCGTGCCGGACCTCACCTGGCGCGGCGGCGACCTGGTGTTCGATGGCGGTCTGTCGCTCGACGTCTTCGGCGGGTCGGTGAGCGTGACCAACCTGGAACTGCAGCACCTTTTCGGCGCGCAGCCGCGGATGGCCGCCGACATCGACCTGCGGCAACTCGATCTCGGCCAGGTCACCAGCGTGTTCGATTTCGGCCAGATCACCGGCCGCCTGAACGGCGACATCCATGGATTGCGATTGGTGAACTGGAAGCCGGTCGCGTTCAACGCGAAGCTCGCCACCGACGGCGGCGGCAAGATCAGCCAGCACGCGATCAAGAGCCTGACCGAAGTCGGTGGCGGCGGCATTGCGGGTGGCCTGCAGAGCATCGCGCTGCGGCTGTTCAAGACCTTCGGTTATTCCCGGATCGGCTTGAGCTGCGTGCTCGTCGACGGGGTGTGCAGGATGGGTGGCATCGTGCCGGACCCGAATCCCAACGGCGACGGCTACACCATCGTGGAGGGCAGCGGTCTTCCGCACATCACGGTGATCGGCCACCAACAGGAGGTCGACTGGGCAACCCTGGTCAACCGCTTGCAGGAGGCCACCAAGGGCGGCGGGCCGGTGATCAGGTGAGGCCTGCCCGAACCGGCGGACGGCAACGTGTACACTCTCGGGGGCGGCGCAGGCATGAGGCCTGTGGCAAGTCGCCGCAGATTCCGCTCGATGGAGGTTCCTGATGCGCAAGACCGCTTTCCTGCTGACGCTCGCCGTGGCGTTGCTTGCCGGCTGCGTCACCATCAACGTGTATTTCCCGGCCGCGGCCGCGCAGAAGGCCGCCGACAAGGTCATCGGCAACATCATCGGTCCGGAGGGCGCGGCGTCGCCGGCGCCGGCCGGCAGCACGCAGCCCCCGGCTTGGGACGACGATCCCTCGCCCGGCGGGCTCGGCGGTGAACCGCTGGTGATGCGGGTTTTGGATGCGCTGGTCCCGGCCGCCAACGCCGCGGAATCGCAGCCCGACCTCGACATCCATTCGCCGGCCATCGACGCCACCATGGCGCGCATGCGCAGCCGCTACACGTCGACGCTCAAGGCGCTGCTCGATTCCGGAGCGATCGGATTCACCCACAACGGCGACGTCGCCATCCGCGATGCCGGGAAGATCCCGCTGCCCGAGCGCGCGCAGGCAAGCCGGGCGGTCGCCGCCGAGAACGCGGACCGCGCGAACCTGTACAAGGAGATCGCCGTGGCCAACGGCCATGCGGAATGGGCCCCGCGGATGCGCGAGGCATTCGCCAAGCGCTGGATCGCGATGGCACACCCGGGCTGGTACTACCAGGATGCCTCGGGGAACTGGCAAAAGAAATGACGACAGGACGTCGTCATCCCGGCCAGCACATGGAGGTGCGGTGAGCCGGGATCCAGAATGAAAGTGAGTCATCCCGGCCAGCACATGGATGTGCGGTGAGCCGGGATCCAGAATGAAAGTGGGTCATCCCGGCCAGCACAAGGAGGTGCGCCGGGCCATGGCTCGCCATTCCCGCGAAAGCGAGATTCCGGACTCTTTCCCACGACTTGCTGATGCGTAAGGACAAGGGGAGCCCGATATCGCTTCGCGGTTCCGGGATGACGGACAAAACAAAGGTTTCCCTGGAATGTACCGATCCCGGACTCGCGCCGGGATCATCCGAAAACGAAAATCGCGCGGCGCGAAGACTTTTAGGGGAGGAATACGCCAATGCGCATCGGCATCGTCGTCGACTCGACTTGCGATCTACCGCGCAGGTTCATCGACGAAAACCAGATCACGATCCTGCCGGTCACGATCCGCATCGACGGCGATACGTTCGTCGATGTGCGTGATCCGGACGCCACCCGGAACTATTACCAGGGCGCCCTCGGCAAGCGCGGACACGCGGCGGAAACCGAGCCGTTGTCGGTCGACGCGATCCGCGAGCTGTTCCTGGGGCGGCTGGTGCTCGACTATGACGCGGTGTTCTGCCTCACGGTGACGTCCAGCCGCAGCCCGATCTTCGCGAACGCGACCCAGGCGAGCTTCGCGATCCTCGGCAGCTACCGGGACATACGCCAGGCCGCCGGCAACCAGTCGCCTTTCATGATGCGGGTCATCGACACCCGCAGCCTGTTCTCGGGCCAGGGCGTGAGCGCGGTGGAAGCAACCCGGATGATCGCCGCCGACGCGGGCGCCGGGCAAATGCGCGAACGGCTCAGCGAGCTTTCCGCGCAGACCTATACGTACGCCCTGCCGCGCGACCTGCATTACCTGCGCGCGCGCGGACGCACCAAGGGCGACCGCAGCGTCGGCCTGCTCAGCGCAACGCTGGGCACCGCGCTGGACATCAAGCCGATCCTGCAGTGCTTCCAGGGTGAAACGCGGCCGGTCGCGAAGGTACGCGGATTCGAGCAGGGCGCCGCGATGCTGTTCCGCCACGCCGCCGCGGCGGTCGAGCGTGGATTGCTGGTGCCGGCGCTGTGCGTCAGCTACGGCGGCGAACTCGCCGAGCTCGAAGCGTTGCCGGGCTACCGCGAATTGACCGAGGCCTGCGCCGCGGCGGAGGTCACGCTGTACCAGAGCGTGATGAGCATCACCGGCATGGTCAACGTCGGTACAGGTGCGGTCACCCTCGGCTACGCCGCGGCCTCGGACGACGCGCGTTTCTGAATCGGCGCGCTTGACGCATCTGGCAAGATGCGCGGATGAAAAATCCGCGCGAACACGTCTTCGAAGCCACGATCGACGATCTCTCGCACGACGGGCGCGGCGTCGCCCGCGTCGAGGGCAAGACCGTGTTCGTGGCCGACGCATTGCCGGGCGAACGGGTACGCGCGCGTCTGACGCGCCGGCATCGCCATTTCGACGAGGGGCGTGCCGAGGAGACCCTCCAGGCGTCCCGCGATCGCGTGGCGCCGCGCTGCCCGCACTACGGTGTCTGCGGCGGCTGCGCACTGCAACATCTTGCGCCGGCCGCGCAAATCGCCGCCAAGCAGAACGTGCTTGCGCAGAACTTCGAGCGGATCGGCCACGTCGAACCCAGCCGCTGGCTCGAGCCGCTCACGGCCGACGCCTGGGGCTACCGGCGGCGGGCGCGGCTTTCGGTGAAGCACGTCGCGAAGAAGGGCAAGACCCTGGTGGGCTTCCGCGAGCGCGATCCGCGCTTCGTCGCGGACCTCGCGCGCTGCGACGTGCTCGAACCGGCGCTGGGCGAGCGGCTGGGTGAACTCGGCGCGCTGTTGAACGCGCTGGATGCGGCTGCTTCCATTCCGCAGATCGAATTTTCGGCCGGAGACGACGCGCGGGTGCTGGTGTTCCGCAACCTCCAGCCGCTGTCCGAACCGGACCAGGACAAGCTCGTCGCGTTCGGCCGCCAGCACGATTTTGCGGTGATGCTGCAACCCGGCGGCGCCGACAGCGTGCAGCCGCTTTGGCCGGAACACGTCGACCTGCACTATGCGTTGCCGGAATACGATCTCTCGCTCGCGTTCCGCCCGCTCGATTTCGTGCAGGTCAATGCGCGCCTCAACCTCCGGATGATCGACCATGCGCTCGCGTTGCTCGCGCCGGACCCTGGCGACCGGGTGCTGGACCTGTTTTGTGGGCTCGGCAACTTCAGCCTGCCGATCGCGCGCCGCGCCGCTTGGGTTTGCGGCGTGGAAGGCGACGCCGGCCTCATCGAGCGGGCACGCGCGAATGCGGCCGCGAATGGCCTCGCCAACGCCGAGTTCCACCCGGGAGACCTTGCGGGCGACGTGCGGGGCAGCGCGTGGGCGCGGGCGGACTGGGACCTCATGATGCTGGATCCGCCGCGCAGTGGCGCCGACGAGCTGCTGAAGCAACTGCCCGGGAAATCGGTGCGACGCGTGGTGTACGTTTCCTGCCATCCGGCGTCATTGGCGCGCGACGCCGGCGCGCTGGTGCGCGAACACGGCTTCCGTCTCGAAGCCGCCGGCGTGATGGACATGTTCCCGCACACGGCGCACGTGGAGTCGATCGCGCTGTTCGAGCGATAACCGCTTCCGGTTTCCCGGTCCGGGTCCCGGGTCCCGCCGGTATTGCCGTATCATCACCTGTTTGCATCATCGGATACGGGACCCTTCTGCATGCTGATCATCGGTATCGAAGGCACGGAACTCACTGCAGCCGACCGGGGGCGGCTGTCCGCCCCGGAAGTCAGCGGCGCCATCCTGTTCACCCGCAATTACCGGGACCACGAACAGCTCGCCGGACTGGTCGCGTCGATCCGCGCCGTACGCGGCGATCCCTTCGTGTTGAGCGTGGACCACGAAGGCGGACCGGTGCAGCGGTTTCGGCCGGGCTTCACGCGCCTGCCGCCGCTGGCGCGGATCGGCGAGTTGTTCCACCGGGACCGGGACGCGGCGATCGCGATGGCCGAAATGCACGCGATCGTGATGGCCAACGAAGTGCGGGCCTGCGACATCGACCTCTCGTTCGCGCCGGTCGTCGATCTCGCGCGCGGCAATCGCGTGATCGGGGAGCGCGCCTTCGATCCCGACCCGGCGGTGGTCGGCGAACTTGGAGCGGCCTACGTCCGCGGCATGCGGCTCGCCGGGATGGCGGCGACCTTGAAACATTACCCCGGCCACGGATCCATCCCCGAGGATACGCATCTCGAAGCCGCAGTCGACCCGAGGCCGCTGGACACGATCCGCGATGCCGACCTGGTGCCGTTCGTGGAAGGGTTCGCGGCGGGCGCGGAGGCGGTGATGGTCGCGCACGTGACCTATCCGGCGGTGGATGCGTGCGCCGCCGGGTACTCCCGGAGATGGATCGGGGAAGTCTTGCGCGGCGACCTCGGATTCTGCGGCGTGGTGTTCAGCGACGACGTCGGCATGGCGGCGGCGGAGTCCGCGGGCGGCATCAGCGCGCGCGTTGTCGCGCACCTCGACGCGGGCTGCGACCTCGTGCTGGTGTGCGCGCCGGCGATGGTCGATGACGCGATCGAAGCGGTACGTGGCCGTGCGCCGTGTCCGGCCGAAAACGTCGCGGCGTTGTGCGGTTCGGTCGCGGCGGATTGGGATGCCTTGCAGGCCGATCCGCAGCACGCACGCTATGTCGCGGCGCTCGATGATCTCGCCGCGCAGCCGGAGCGTCGCGCGTGAGCGCGCAGGCGTACCCGCTCGGCGCGGTGCTTCCGAGGGCCGAACGGCTGCACAGCCGCAGTGCGCTGGAGGCGGCGATTGCCCGGATGGGCACCGACATCACGGCCGAGCTTGCCGGCGAGCGCGCGGTGTTCCTCACCGTGATGAATGGCGGCCTGTTCTTCGCGGCACCGCTTGCGATCGCGATCGACTGCGACCTGGAATTCGATTACGCCCATGCCACCCGCTACGGTGGCGGCACCGTCGGTCGCGACGTCGAATGGCTGCACCGGCCGCGCGTTGCGCTCGCCGGGCGCACGGTGATGCTGGTCGACGACATCCTGGACGAGGGCTGGACACTCGCCGCCCTGCGCGCGCATTGCCTCGCCGAGGGCGCGAAACGCGTATTGATCGCGGTGTTGTGCGTGAAGCGTCACGATCGCCGGCTCTCGGACCTCGCCGCCGATTTCTCGGGAGTGGAAGTGCCCGACCGCTACGTGTTCGGCTACGGACTGGATTACCACGGGCAGGGGCGCAATTTGCCGGACATCTACGCCCTCGATGAAGCGGGGGGCGGGGATGGGTAACGGGGCGCCACCGCCGATACCTTGGCTTTGCGAATTCCGCAAGTGACTCGTCAGTGCGCCCCCACGACCCCTCCCCGATTCCCGCCTTGCTGATGAATCCCTCCTCGCATCCGCCGGTCCCCGCCCTTGCCGTGATCGGCGGCACCGGTGTGTACGCCTTCCCCGGACTCGAGCATCCGGTGCGCCATGAGGTCACGACCCGCTGGGGTGTCCCGTCTTCGGCGATCGTCGCCGGCGAGGTGGAGGGTCGGCCGGTTGCGTTCCTGGCGCGGCACGGCGAGACCCACGCCCTCGCACCGCACCGCATCAACTACCGCGCGAACATCGCCGCCTTGCACGAGCTGGGGTGTCGACGCGTCCTCGGCATCAACGCCGTCGGCGGCATCCGCGACGACATGGCGCCCCGGGTGCTTGCGATACCGGACCAGTTGATCGACTACACCTGCGGCCGGGCCGCGAGCTTCTGCGACGCGGATGGCGAAGCGGTGCTGCACGTCGAATTCGGCGATCCCTATTCGCCATCCTTGCGGAGCGACCTCCTGGCTGCCGGCGCGGCCGCCGGGATCGAAGTGGTGGACGGCGGTTGCTATGGGGCGACCCAGGGGCCGCGGTTGGAAACCCGCGCGGAGATCGAGCGGATGCGCCGCGACGGCTGCGACCTGGTCGGGATGACGGGGATGCCGGAGGCCGCGCTGGCGCGTGAGCTCGGCATGGAGTACGCGTGCGTGGCGGTAGTCGCGAACTGGGCCGCCGGCTGCGGTCCCCGGCCCGACGTCCCCATCGAGCTCGCCGAGATCCACGCGCATCTCGCGGCGGCGTCGGGGCGGGTTCCGGCGATCGTGCGGGCGTTGCTCGCGGAGGCGGAGAGGCGCTGACCTGCACGCGGATGGGCTGGCTCGCCCCCCGGTGAAGCCCGTCAGGGACCGGCCGGCGCGCGGAGGCAAACCCGTTCGACCCCTGCCGGGGCGGCCCCCCCCCCCGACCGAGGGCTGCGTCACGGTCGAAGGTGATTGGGTGCTTGCACACCGCATGGGTCCGACTGATACTCACCGCCACGGCGGGAGAGCCGTGATATGGACCGTTGCGAAAGGGGTTTTCAAAATGGCAGTGGGTACGGTGAAGTGGTTCAATGACGCCAAGGGCTTCGGATTCATCACGCCTGACGGCGGTGGCGCGGACGTGTTCGTGCATTTTTCGGCGATTCGTGCGCAGGGATTCCGCAGCCTCAAGGAGGGCCAGCGCGTCCAGTTCGAGGTCGTGCAGGGCCCCAAGGGCATGCAGGCTGCCGAGGTGACCGCCGAGGGCGCCACGGCTCCGGCTGCCCCGGCCTGAGCCGGGGGAACGCCGGACACCCGCGGCACCGGAGCCGATGACGCGGGCAGGAGCAGGTTGCCGAAGCACCCGTCGGCCGCCCGCGCCAGCACGCTCTCGGGAAGAGCGGTCCGAAGCGGCTGTTGTGGAAAGCCTGGCCAGGATGGACGTCCTGGAGCTGCGCTAGCCGGAACGGCATGGTCGGCTGGCTGCTTCAAGGAGCAGCGATCAGGGATGATCGCACAAGCTATGCCGCGAACTGCAGCCGCGCCAGCTCCGCGTACAGCCCGCCCTCGCGGAGCAGCGTCTCGTGGTTGCCGTCGGCGACGATGTGCCCCGCATCCATCACCACGATCCGGTCGGCACGCAATACGGTCGCCAGGCGATGGGCGATCACCAGCGTGGTGCGGCCGCGCCCGGCGCGTTCGAGCGCGGCCTGGATCGCCGCTTCCGATTGCGCATCGAGGCTCGAAGTGGCCTCGTCCAGCAGCAGTACCGGGGCATCCTTGAGGATCGCCCGCGCGATCGCGATCCGCTGGCGCTGCCCGCCCGACAATCGGACGCCGCGCTCGCCGAGTTGCGTGTCGAATCCCTCGGGCTGCCCGTCGAGGAATTCGAAGGCCTCGGCGGCGCGCGCCGCCGCATGCACGGAGGCATCGTCGGCATCCGCCCGCCCGAAGCGGATGTTGTCGGCGGCACTGGCGCCGAAGATCACGGTTTCCTGCGGCACCAGCGCCAGCGCCCCGCGCAGCGCATCCAGTTGCAGCGAGCGCAGGTCCACGCCATCCAGGGTGATGCGTCCGCGTTGCGGATCGTGGAAGCGCAGCAGTAGGTTGAACACCGTGCTCTTGCCCGCGCCCGACGGGCCGACCAGCGCGACCGTTTCCCCGCGCCGGATCCGCAGGCTGAAATCGTGCAGCGCCAGCGTGTCGGGCCGGCTCGGGTAGTGGAATTCCACGTGTTCGAACGCGATCTCGCCACGGGCCGGCGAGGGCAATGGCGTGGGCTTCGCGGGATCGGCGATCGATGGATGCTCGGCCAGCAGCTCGCTGATCCGACCCATCGAGCCGGCGGCGCGCAGCACGTCGCCCCAAACGCCGCCGAGCGCCCCCACGGAGCCTGCCGCCATCACCGCGTACAGGACGAATTGGCTGAGCAGGCCGGCGTCCATGCTGCCCGCCAGCACGTCGCGCGCGCCGGCCCAGAGCACCAGCGTGATCGCGCCGAAGATCAGGACGATCACGCCGCCGGTCAGGACCGCGCGCGCGGCGATGCGATCCTGCGCCGCGCGCAGTGCGCGCTGGACGGCATCGGCGTAGCGTGCGCTTTCGATACGCTCGCGTGCGTAGGCCTTGACGGCGTGCACCGAGTTCAGGGTCTCATTGGCGATCGCGCTGGTGTCGGCGATGCGATCCTGGTTCGTCCGCGACAATTTCGCGAGCCGGCGTCCATACAGCGCGATCGGCACGATTACCACGGGAATCACGAGGCCGGTCAGGCCCGCGAGCCGGGGGCTGGTCCACACCATCAGCGCGGCTGCCCCGATCACGGTCACGGCGCTGCGCAGTGCGATCGAGATGCTGGATCCGATCAGCGTCTGCACGACCTCGGTGTCGGTGCCGAGCCGCGAGATCAGCTCGCCGACCCGGTTTCTTTCGTAGAACGCAACGTCGAGGCGGATGATCCGCGAATACAGCAGGTCGCGAAGCGCGGCGATCGCGCGCTCGCCGAGCAGGCTGATGCAGAAGTAGCGCGCCGCGGTCGCGATGGCCAACACCAGCGCGACCACGAACAGCACCAGGAAGGTCTCGTTGACCAGCGCCGAATCGTGGCTGGCGAAGCCGCGGTCGATCATGTGGCGCACGGCAACCGGCAGCGAGAGGGTGGCCGCGGAAGACAGTGCCAGGAAGAACAGCCAGCCGAAGGCCAGGGCACGGTGCCGGCGCATGAAGGGCCACAGCGCGCCCAGCGCGGCGAGCTGGCGGATGGGGCGCCGGCGATCGGCGGAGTCGGTCATCGGCGGGAGATGGGGGCGTGGCATCGCGGTTCAATCCGGCGGACGATGCCGCCCCGACGGGCCTGACGCCGCGCGGAACCCGCGACGCGGCTCGCGCCGAATCGGCCTCGCGCCGCGTGCGGCGGAAGCGGCCGTGCCGATTCCGCCCTACGGATCACGGATCACGGATCACCAGCAGGCGGCGCTCGCTCATGTCCTCGATCGCGTAGCGGATGCCTTCGCGCCCGAACCCGGAAAGCTTCACGCCGCCGTAGGGCATGTTGTCCACCCGGAAACTCGGGATGTCGCCCACGATCACGCCGCCCTCGACCAGGATGTCCCACGCGCGCATCGCGTGGATGAGGTTGTCGGTGAACACGCCGGCCTGCAGGCCGTACTCGGAATCGTTCACCGCGCCGAGTGCGGCCTCGAAATCTTCGAACGGCTCGAGCAGCGCGACCGGGCCGAATGCCTCCATCCGGTTGATGGACGCATCGCGCGGGACGTTTTCCAGCACGGTCGCATCCAGCATGTTGCCGTTGCGCTTGCCGCCGCACAGCACCTTGGCGCCGGCCTTCTTCGCCTCGGCGATCCAGTCCTCCAGCCGCTTCGCGGCCGCTTCGTCGATCATCGGTCCGAGGAAGGTTTGGGGATCCTTGGGATCGCCGGTCTCCAATTTCCTGGCAGCGGCGACGAAGCGCTTCTTCACCTCGTCGTACAACGATGCGTGCACCAGGATCCGCTGCACGCCGATGCAGCTTTGCCCCGATTGGTAGAAACTGCCGGAGATCAGCCGGGAAACCACGAAATCCAACCGCGGCTTCTGACCGGCATCGACGATGCACGCAGCATTCCCCCCGAGTTCCAGCACCACCTTCTTCTTGCCGGCGCGCGCCTTCAATTCCCATCCGACCTGGCCGCCGGTGAACGACAGCAGTTTCAGCCGCTCGTCCTCGATGAACGGATCGGCATCCTCGACGCGACACGGCAGGATCGAAAACGCGCCCGCGGGAAGGTCGGTTTCGGCCAGCACCTCGCCGATGATCAGCGCGCCAATCGGCGTGCGCTCGGATGGCTTCAGGACGAACGGACAGCCTGCGGCGATCGCGGGCGCGACCTTGTGTGCGACCAGGTTCAGCGGGAAGTTGAACGGCGTGATGAACGCACACGGTCCCAGCGGCACGCGCTTGACGAACCCGCGATAGCCCCTGGTGCGTTCGGAAATTTCCAGGTTGACGATTTCGCCGTCGATGCGGGTGGATTCGTCGGCGGCGATCCGGAACGTGTCGATCAGGCGCTCGGCTTCGCCCTGCGCGTCCTTGATCGGCTTGCCGGCTTCGACGCACAGGGCGTAGGCAAGGTCGTCCTTGCGCTTGCGCATGCTCGCGACACAGTGCTCCAGCACCTCGCGCCGCCGGTACGGCTTCAGCGCCGCCATCGGTGCGGCGGCGTCCGCGGCGGCGGCGATCGCCGCTTCGATGGCCTTGGCGTCGGCCATGGCGACGCGCGTCGCGACCTCGCCCGAGTACTTGTCCAGGACCTCGAGATCGGTGTTGGCCTGTACCGGTTTGTTGGCGAGGTAGTACGGATAGCGGGATTTCAGCTTGGCAGCCGTGAGCATGGCGGACGACCTGGACGAACCGGAGAACCAAGGAACCTACGACGCACCGCGTCAAGCGGGCGTGTCGGGTGGCCCTTCCACCCTGAGCGGCAATTCGCCGTCGGCGACGCGTGCGCGAAGTGCGGCGCCCGCGCGGGTGTCGTGGACCGAACGCAGCACCGCGCCGGATTCGTCGAAAAGGATGGCGTAGCCCCGCTTCAGGACATCCAGCGGGCTGACCGCGTTGAGTGCCCGCGCGAGTTCCACCAGCCGCTGATGGCGTCGTTCGCCCGCATGTTGCCACGCCGCCGCGAGGCGCCGCGAAAGCTCGGAGCCGAGCCGGTCGAGTTGCTCGAGGCGCGCGGCCGGATGTCGGGAGAGCAGCCGGTCGTGTGCCTTGCCCAGGCGCGTGGCTGCACGTTCGCGGCCGAGCGTTTCGCAGCGCAACAGCCGCTCGCGCAGCGCCAGCATCCGGTCGCGGCCCAACGCGAGGCGGCGCCCCGGATGTTGCGAATTCAAGCGCGCGCAGCCGTGGTCGAGCCGCTGCATCGCCGCCTGCAGATGCCGGCTCCAGGCATGCCGGGCACGTGCCTCGAGATGGGTGAGGGTCTTGGCGAGCGCGTCGCCGTCCGGGAGGATCAGCTCCGCCGCTGCCGATGGCGTCGGTGCGCGCAGGTCCGCCGCGAAGTCGCAGATGGAGAAATCGATCTCGTGGCCGACCGCCGAGACCACCGGCACCGGGCTCGCGGCGATCGCACGCGCCACGCCTTCGTCGTTGAAGGCTGCGAGATCCTCGAGCGATCCGCCGCCGCGGGTCACCAGCAGCACGTCGTAGCGCCCGGCGCTCCCCGCCCTGCGCAACATGGCGGCGACTTGCGCCGGGGCTTCGGCCCCCTGCACCAGCACCGGAAGAACCTCGACTTCCGTCAACACGAATCGGCGCCGCGCCACCGACAGCACGTCGCGCACGGCCGCGCCACTCGCCGAAGTGATCACGCCGAGGCGGCGCGGGAATGCTGGCAGCGGCCGCTTGCGTTGCGGGTCGAACAGTCCTTCGGCCTGCAGCTTGGCCTTCAGCAACTCGAACGCGCGCCGCAGCGCGCCTTCGCCGGCGTCTTCCATGTCCTCGACGATCAACTGGAAGCTGCCGCGCGGCTCGTACAGGCTCACCCGGGCGCGTGCCAGTACACGCGCGCCGTTGCCGGGCCGGAAGCCGAGCCGCGCGTTTTCGCGCGCGAACATTGCGCAGCGCACCTCGGCTGCGGCGTCCTTCAGCGAGAAATACCAGTGTCCGGATCCGGCACGCACGAAGTTGCAGATCTCGCCCTCGACCCAGACCATCGGCAGCGCGCCCTCGATCAGATCGCGTACCAGCCGGTTGAGGGCAGACGGCGTCAGCACGCGCCGTCCGGATGAATCAGCGGAAGGAGATCTTGCGGTCATTTGCGTACTATAGGTCTACCGCCACGTGTGCTCGGGCATGCCGGGAGAGGATCCATGCGGTTTGCAGTGATCTCAGCCGGTACGGCCCTCGCGGCCGTGCTGCTCGCAGGCTGTGCTTCATCACCCGGAACGAAACAACCTCCCCCCATGCGTTGGATTGCGCCGCCAGCAGCCGGTGCCGATCACCTGCCCAGCATCGACATCACGTACAAGAACCGGCACCCGCCGCACTATCCGGTGTCTGCGGTGGTTGCGCATCACCAGGGAAGGGTCGTGCTCGCGGTCCTCGTCGATGCGCAGAGCAGGGTCAGCAAGGTGGAAGTGGAAAGATCGAGCGGCCAACCGGAGTTGGATGCCGCTGCCGCCGCTGCCGCGCAAAGTTGGCGATTCGCGGCTGGCGTGAAGGACGGGAAGCCTTACGCCAGCGTGATTTTGGTGCCGGTTACGTTTTCGATGTAGGCGTGGCGTGCCGCCTGGTTTTGCGGCGACGCCATTGCAGCCGCGCCCAGCGGAACGCCAGGCTGATGCCGATCCAGGCGGCCAGCGCGCCAAGCGGCCAGGCCAGTGCCCATGGCCACAACGCAGCCACCGCGGCGATCAGCAGCAGGAACAGGGCGCCGCCCAGCAGCGGACGGCTCTCGGTGTCGCTCAGCACGCGACGGTTCCCCAGCGCGGCGCCGAGGGTCGTCGCCATCCGCATCGCCCCGACCGCGCTGCGGCCGGCACTGCCGTGGCCGTGGAACCCATGCCGCGGGGGCGGCGTGGCCGGGCGGGCACGCCTCCGCGACAGCACGATTTCCGTGGCATTTTCGAGATCGCTCTCGTATTGTCCGGCCAGCAGTTCGGCGAATCCGGGATCCTCGATCGCCACGTCGATCTCGCAATTGCCGAGCCAGCTCGCGATATTGAGATTGGTCGAGCCGACCCTGGCCCAGCGATCGTCGGCCACGGCGGTCTTGGCGTGCAGCATCGGGCCGTTCCATTCGTAGATGCGGATCCCGGCTTGCAGCAGCGCCCGGTAACCGGTGCGCGACAGCGCCGCCACCATGGGGATGTCGGACGCGCCGGGCACCAGCAGCCGCACGTCGACGCCGTCCTGCGCCGCGTTGGTCAGCGCGCTGAGGTAGGGCGCGACGCCGATGAAGTAGGCGTCGGTCAACCACAGGCGCTCCCGCGCCAGCGACGCGATCAACTGGTCCAGGCGATAGGTGCCGGCGGTGGAAGGCTGGGTCGCGATCACCCGGAGCGCGACGTCGCCCGCAGGGACGCCGGCATCCTCGGGGGCGCCGCCCGGCTCGAGTGGCTCGCCGAGCGCTTCCCAGGTGTCGGCGAAGGCGTTCTCGATGTCGGTGACCGCGGGGCCGTGCACGGCGATGCCGGTGTCGCGCCAGGCATCGCGGCCGCGGGCGGGATCGCCCAGCCACAGGGCGCTGACACAGACGCCGGAGACGAAGCCGATGCGGCCGTCGACCGTCAGCAGCTTGCGGTGATCGCGGTTGACCCATCCGAACGGGCTCAGGGGATCGAATGGGTTGTAGGTTCGCACTTCGCCGCCGGCCGCGCGCAGGGGCTGCCAGAAGCTCGACCGCGAATGTCCCAGGCAGCCGAGCCAGTCATGCAGCACATGCACCCGCACCCCGGCGCGCGCCCGTTCCGCCAGCGCCTGCACGAATTCCCGTCCGACTTCGTCGTTCCGGAAAATGTAATTACCGAACAATATGTTGTGCCTGGAACCTGCGATTGCTTCTAGCCAGGCGTCGAAATTCGCGCGCCCGTCGATCAGCAGATCCACCCGATTTCCCATCGACAGCGGCGCGCCCGCGGCGCGCGACAGGGCCTGTTCGGCGAGCGGGCGGAACGCCGCGGGCGGCGATTGGCGCGGGCCGTGCATGATGGTTTTCACGCCTCCATGTTCGGCGGCCTTGGTTTCCGGTTCAAGGCTAAAATGGCAAGTGGTGCCGACTCCGTGAGCCGGCCCCGCACCCGAGGAAAGCGACGTCCGGATGGATAGTTATCAACGACTGATCGAAGGCTTGCCTGTACGCCTGCCGCCGGGGCGGTCCCGGCGCGGCGGCGAGAAGGCCACGCGCGAGGCCGTCGCGATGTTGCCGCTTGCCAATCCGGAGCAGGCCGGCCGCGAGCTCGAACAGATCCTGGATGGCATGCTGGCGACGACCTGGACGGGGGGCGACCGGATTGCCGCACTCGAACACCTGCGCATGCCGCTGGTGAACCTGTGCGCCGGGTTCGAGGTTCGATCGACCGCCGAGTCCCATCCGATGTCCGAAGCCGCGGCGGCCGGGGCGGAGACGGCACAGCGCCTGCAGCGAAAGCTGGTGTGGGTCTATGCGCTGGGATTGCACGAATTGTGCGCGCCGGCGGGAAGGGTGCCGAGGTTCAGGACGCGAACCGCCGCTCTCGCGGTGGTGCGGGCGCTCGCGCATGTGGACCAGGCGCTGCTGTGGGCATACCGCCGCTACCAATCGCCACCTGCAGGTGTATGGCGGCGAGTCCACGCGTTGCATGCTTTCGCCGGAGAAATCGGGGTAGCCGACGAAATCGTGCAGGATGCGCTGGGCGGCGTACCGTTGACCGCGCGCGCGGCGTACGCGCAATTGTTGCTGCTGGCGTTGAGCAACCCGTATCGCTTTTCCGCGCGCGAACTGCAGGAGGCGCGGCTGGTGATCCGCTGCGTGGCGGGGCAGCTCGGTCTCGAGCCCGCGGGCACCAGGGGCGTCGGCGTCGACACCGACAGCGATGCCGGTCCGGGTTGCATTCCAGAGGAGCGCCTGCACGTCGGTTCCGGGGTGCTGGCGGTGGACGTCTCGCCGGTGCAACGCGTATTCGACGAAAGGATCGCGCTGCTGCCACCGGGCGTGGATCCCATCGACTTGCCGCAACCGGGCGGCGGCCGCTTCACCACCAGCGTCGCGTTCCTCGGCCGGTTGCGCGCCGGCTGGGAGGCCGCGCCGCGCGGCCACATCCGCCTCGCCGCCCGGCATGTCCTCGATTTCGTCGTGGGAATGCATGCGCTGCATTACGCACTCGCCGGCAACATGGAGTTCGCGACCTTCGTGCGGGCGGTGCACGGCGACGCGATCATGGTCGGCGAGCACGAACTCGCCTCGGCCTGGCTGGCGGCTTCGGATGCCTCGCGTCCGCGCATCTTTCGCGGCGAAGTCATGGACCAGAGCGAGGGCGGCTACCGGATGCGCGTGCATGCGGCGGACGGGTTGCGGATGCGGGTCGGCGAACTGGTCGGTCTCGCGCCGGTCGACGACGAGGCCGACGAACGCGACTGGATGGTGGGTGTGATCCGCTGGTTGCGGCACGAAGGCGATGAAGACGTGCTGGGCATCGAATTGCTGCGTCGCGGAGCCCGCGCCGCGGGCATGCGGCCGGTGACGGCCGATGGCGAGGCACTGGCGCCGCTGCGTGCCGTGGAGTTGCTGGACGGAGAGGACGCGGATCGCTTGTCCTTGCTGGTGACGCATCGCCTGGCCCGGCACGTCGTGGCGGCCGAAGTGGCGCTGCCGGCGCTGGCCACCGACTGGAACTCGCACGCGTCGATCGGAACCTGGCGCACCGGCGCGACCGAAGCGCTGGCGCCCGCGTGTTTTCGCGTTACCCTCGAGCGTTCCGCGGCGGCGGAAAGGATGCGGGATGGCACTTCAGTTGCGCGATGAGTGCGAGCGCTGCCGGGCGGCGCTGGCGCCGGACGGCAGTGCCTGCATCTGCGTGTACGAGTGCACCTTCTGCCCCGCCTGTGCCGAGGCCTTGCGGCACGTCTGCCCCAACTGTGGCGGTGAACTGGTCCCGCGGCCACGGCCGAATCCGCGGCCGGCAGGCGAGGACGGGCAGGCGGTCGCGTGAGCGGGACTGCGGACTTCATCGTCGCGATCCCGGCACGCTACGGTTCAACGCGCCTGCCGGGCAAGCCGCTGCGGTTGCTGGCGGGCGAGCCCCTGATCGTCCATGTCGCACGGCGCGCGCGCGCCGCGGGCGCCGCACGTGTGGTCGTCGCCACCGATGACCGGCGCATCGCCGACGCGCTTGCCGGCAGCGGAATCGAAGTCTGCATGACGCGGGCCGACCACGCGAGCGGCAGCGATCGGCTGGCGGAATGCGCGCGGATCCAGGACTGGCCGGACGACGCACTGGTGGTCAACCTGCAGGGTGACGAACCGTTCGCGCCGGTGGCCGGCATCCGTGCGGTCGCCGATGCCCTGCGCGGGGAAGACGCGCCGATGACGACGCTCGCTGCGCCCATCGAGACCACGGCGGAGTGGTTCGATCCGAATGCCGTCAAGGTGGTCTGCGACCTGCGGGGCCGCGCGCTGTACTTTTCGCGCGCGCCCGTGCCGTGGGCCCGCGACGCGCTGGCGCGCGATCGCACGGTGGTGCCGGCGGGACTCGTGGTGCTCCGCCACATCGGCATCTACGGATACCGCGCCGCCTTCCTCAAGGCGTTCGCGGAATTGCCGCCCACGCCGCTCGAACGCAGCGAGGCGCTCGAACAGTTGCGTGCGCTGGAACACGGCCACTCGATCCTGGTGCGGGGGACGCCCGAAGCGTTCCCGCCCGGCATCGATACGCCTGACGACCTCGCGCGCGCCGAGCACGCGCTGCGCATGAACGAGGCCGCGCCGTGATGCAGCCGCCTCCCGGGATCCTGTTCGTCTGCCTCGGCAACATCTGCCGTTCACCGACGGCCGAATACGTGGCGAAGGCGGAATTCGCCCGGCGCGGGCTGCGCATCCCCATTTCCTCGCGCGGCCTGGGCGACTGGCACGTCGGCCAGGGCGCGGACCCGCGCGCGGTCGCGGCCGCGCGCGCAGAAGGCTACGACCTCACGCCGCACCGGGCGCGCCAGTTCCACGACGAGGACTTCAACAAGTTCGCGACGGTGCTCGCGGTCGACCACGCGACCCTTGCCGAGTTGCGGCGGCGTGTGTTGAACGACATGCCCGTTCCCGAACGCTTCCTCGTCGCTGCGGGCCTCGCCGCGCCGGCATCGCGCGATCGCGGCGACGTGCCCGACCCGTACACCGGAACCCCCGATGATTTCCGGGCGGTGCTGGAGGTGATCCGGCGCGGCGTCGATGCCCTGGCCGGGCGGCTGCAAACCGGCGGCCAGCAGCGAGGGACGGTCCGATGATCGCCGGCGACGTTGCGTTCACGCCGCGCGCGACGTCGCGTCCGCCCGTGGCGGAGTTTCCCGAGAGCCTGCACTGGGTCAATCGGGCCGGTCGCGTGCGGCTGAACGACTGGCGCGGGCAAATCGTGCTGGTCCTGTTCTGGAACAGCGCGAGTACCAGCAGCCTCAACCTGCTCGGGGAGTTGCGGCAACTCGAAAAAAGGCTTCCGGGTGCGTTCGTCGCGGCGTGCGTGCATACGCCGCGCTATGCAGCGCAGCAGTCCGACGCCACGGTCCTGAAGGCAGCCCATCGCAGCCGCCTGCGCATGGCGGTCGCCAACGACCATGACTGGCGGGCGTGGCAGCAATTCGCGATCGGAGCCTGGCCGACGACCTTGCTGATCGATGCCGAAGGAGGCCTCGCGGCGCGCCTGGCGGGGGAGGGGCGCTGCCAGGAAATCGAGGACGCGATCGTGCAGTTGCGGGACGAGCAGGCCCTGCAGGGAAGCACGGTGCCGGACGAGGTTTCGCGGGAGTCGCGGCCCGAACCAGGCGGCGCGCTCGCGTTTCCCGCACACGCGCTGGCAACGGAAACGCGCCTGTTCGTCAGCGATACCGGGCACCATCGCATCCTCGAATGCAGCCACGACGGACGGGTGCTGCGGCAATTCGGATCGGGCACGCCCGGAAGCTGGGACGGCCAACTGGCGGCCTGCGGCCTGCACCTGCCGCAGGGCCTGGCGGTCGACCGCCACGCGGTCTACGTGGCCGATGCCGGCAACCATTGTGTCCGCCGTATCCGGCTGGACACCGGGGATGTCGAAACGGTCCTTGGATCCGGCCGGCCCGGCTACAGCAACGTCGAGGAACAGGGCGGGGGATTGCGCGCCTCGATCAATGCGCCGCACGCCGTGCTGGCGAGCGAGGACGTGCTGTACGTCGCGGCCACGGGACAGCACCAGATCCTGCGCGCGGACCTCCGCCACCAGAGCGTGGAAACGCTCGCCGGCGACGGCCGCAGCGACGTGCGCGATGGCATCGGTGGGCAGTCGTCGCTGTCGCAACCGATGGCGCTGGCGTCGATGTCCGGACAGTTGATGATCGCGGATGCCGGCGGCAACGCGATCCGCAGGCTGCGGTTCGCCGACCTCGCGCTGACCACGCTGGCGGGCTCCTCCCCCTGGGAGCCCGGCAATCGCGACGGCGTTGGCGACAAGGTCCGCTTTGCGTATCCGTGCGGGCTGGCCGCCAGCGAAAACTGCTTGTACGTCGCCGACACCATGAACGACCGGTTGTGCACCCTAGACCCCTACAGCGGCCAGCTCGTGACCGTGGCAGTCGAGTGCGCGTTGCACGAACCACAGGGAATGTCGTTTGCCGCCGGTTCGCTGTGGGTTGCGGATCGCAACGACCATGCGATCCTGCGAATCGACGTCGCGCGCGGCACCTGCGAGCGGGTGCCGGTGGACGAGTAACGCGCATTTGCTGGCTGGTCCGCGGGGCGGAGATCGTCCGCCGTGTCGGCAGCAATTCCGCGGCGTGCGATGCCTGCCTGCGGAAGTCGGGGCCGCACCGCCGCTGCGGATACAATGCCGCCATGCAGCCCGATGCACCGGCCTTCGACGGCAAGGCCTTCGTTCGCACCCTCACCACTTCGCCCGGCGTGTACCGCATGTCCGATGCGGACGACGCGCTGCTGTACGTCGGCAAGGCGCGCAACCTCAAGAAGCGGGTCGGCAGCTATTTCCTGAAACCGCAGCTCGAACCGCGGATCGCGTCCATGGTGACGCAGATCGCGCGCATCGAAGTCACGCTGACGCGCACCGAAGGCGAGGCGCTGCTACTGGAAGCCCAGCTCATCAAGTCCCTGAAGCCGCGCTACAACATCATGTTGCGCGACGACAAGAGCTATCCGTACATCTTCGTGTCGGACGATCCGTTTCCACGCATCGTGTTCCACCGCGGCGCCAAGCGCGAAAAAGGCCATTACTTCGGTCCGTATCCGAGTGCGCACGCAGTGCGCGAAAGCATCGCGCTGATGCAGCGGCTGTTCCGGATCCGCAACTGCGAGAACAGCTATTACCGCAACCGTACCCGGCCGTGCCTGCAATACCAGATCGGCCGGTGTACCGCGCCTTGCGTCGATTTCATCGGACAGCAGGAATATGCGGAGGATGTCCGCCACGCGGTGATGTTCCTCGAAGGCCGCAACACACGCGTGCTCGATGAACTCGGCGCCGCCATGGACGCGGCGAGCGCCCGCCAGGATTACGAGCGCGCCGCCCGTCTGCGCGACCAGGTCGCGACCTTGCGCAGCCTGCAGGCGCACCACTACGTGCGCGGCGCGAGCGCGGACATGGATGTGTTCGCGTGCCGGGTGGAGGCGGGCGTGGCGTGCGTGTCGGTGCTGTTTTTCCGGAACGGCATCAGCCTCGGCTCGCGCGATCATTTCCCCAAACTGTCTTTCGATTCCACACCCGCGGACGTGCTTGGCCAGTTCCTCGCGCAATACTACCTCGATCAACCGGTACCCTCAGAAATCGTCTGCGACCGCCAACCGGCGGATGCCGCCGCGCTCTCGGAGATGCTGTCCGCCCATGCCGAGCGCGAGGTCGCGCTGAAATGGCGGGTGCGCGGCGAACGTGCGCGTTTCGTGGAGCTGGCGGGGCGCAATGCCGACGCGGCGCTGTTGACGCGCTTGTCCAGTCGCCAGACATTGCACACGCGTTTCGAGTCGCTGCGGACCTTGCTGGAGCTGGATGAGACACCCATGCGGCTCGAATGCTTCGACATCAGCCACACGATGGGCGAGGAAGCGGTGGCGTCCTGCGTGGTGTTCGGTCCGGAGGGGCCGCTGAAAAACCACTATCGGCGGTTCAACATCCGCGGCATCACCGGCGGCGACGATTATGCCGCCATGCGGCAGGCACTGGAGCGGCGCTTCAGGCATCTCGCGCGCGGGGAAGGCGAAGCGCCCGACGTGCTGCTGATCGACGGCGGCCGCGGCCAGGTCGGAGAGGCGTTGGCGGTGCTGCGCGCACTGGGGCTGGATCGGATCCGGGTGGTCGGCGTGGCCAAGGGGCCGTCGCGGCGCGCGGGCGAAGAAACCCTGGTGCTCGGGGACAGCGGCCGCGAACTCAACCCCGGTCCCGACTCGCCCGCCTTGCACCTGATCGATGCGGTGCGCGACGAGGCCCACCGCTTCGCGATCACCGGCCACCGCAGGCGCCGCGAAAAGGCCCGCGAGCGCGGCGTGCTGGAGGACGTCCCGGGCATCGGCGCCGCCCGCCGCTCGGCCCTGCTGAAGGCGTTCGGCGGCCACGCCGGGGTGGTCGGCGCCGGTGTCGAGGAGCTTTGCCGGGTGCGCGGCATCAATCGCGAGCTGGCCGAACGCATCCATGCGTACCTGCACGGATAGGCGCGTCCGCTGGCAACGGTTCCGGCGGCCGGCGCGAACGTGTGAGAGACTTGCCGGGTTGCCCCTGTCGGCCCCATCGACCGGAATCGTACCTTGCAAGTCAATCTCCCCACCTGGCTGACGTTGTTCCGTGTACTGCTGCTGCCGGTGATGGTGGTGGTGTTCTATTCCCACGACGCGATCCCGGCGGTTCCGCTGCGCGCGGCCAACATCGCGGCCGTGGTCGTGTTCGCGCTGGCGGCGGTCACGGACTGGCTGGACGGCTGGATCGCAAGGCGGTTCCACATGGAATCGGCGTTCGGCGCGTTCCTCGATCCGGTTGCCGACAAGCTGATGATCGCGGTGACCCTTTTCGTGCTGGTGCAGAGCCACCCGACCGCGTTGCTCGCGGTCACCAGCGCCGTGATCGTGGGCCGGGAGATTACCGTCTCGGCGCTGCGCGAATGGATGGCGTTCGTCGGCGAGCGCAAGCGCGTCAAGGTGCAGTGGATCGGCAAGTTCAAGACGGTGATGCAGATCGTCGCGATCCTGATCCTGCTATGGGAGCGCGACAAGGACGCGGTCCTGCTGCGGGTCTGGTACGTCGGCGAGGTGCTGCTGGTGGTCGCGGCGATCCTGACGATCTGGTCGGGGCTCGCATACATGAAAGCCGCCTGGCCGGTCCTGAAGGAAGGGCGGATGCCGGGCGAAGGCACCGGCCCCGGACCGTGAGCCGATGCCGCGGCCGCATTGCGCGACCGCGGCTTGTCCTCGGGCGCGCCCACTGCCGGTCGAATTGCAACTCGAACGGCACTTCGCTCCCTGCATCGAAATGCATGCTCGCTTCGGTCTCGGCGATATCGATCGGGACGAAAACGCAGGCGCCACCCCGCTTCCATGCCCGTGCCCGCTCGCGATCGCTGGCGAGGAGCCAGCGCAAGGCACCGAGCAGGTACGAGCGAAAGCGTCCGCATTGCGGATTCGCACGCGCCACGACACCGTGTTCGATCAGATGCAGAAAGAAGCCCTGCGTCAGGTCTTCCGCGGCAGCCGGTTCGAATCCCTTCCGGCGGACGCTGGCGTAGACCGGCGGCCAGTAGCGACGGCAAAGTACTTCGAGTGCGGGACCCGCGTCCGCTTGGGCGCGCGTCGCAATCACGTTTCCCCAACTGGTTTCGGGAAACCGGGAACCTGCTGGCGCGCGACCCCGTTCGTGACGCACGGCGCAATCCTCGGCCGGCCTGGCCGCTTCCAGCATACAGTCCGTCGCGGCATTTCGGCGAGGCAGGAGGGCTTTCTGAACAGGACGCTTGTCCGCTCGAGGGTGGCGGCGGCCCCGGGTGTCCGCCGAACCCAAAGGCTTGAACCGGATTGCGGGCCACCGTATCATTGCCGGCTCGCGCGGGAATAGCTCAGTTGGTAGAGCACGACCTTGCCAAGGTCGGGGTCGCGAGTTCGAGTCTCGTTTCCCGCTCCAGGTTTCCCCGACCCCGGCGCGCCGGGGTTTCGTTTTTTGGGGCCGCGCAAGGCGGCCCTGCCGAAGGTCCGGGTGCCGCGAACCCCTGAATCGCGGACCGGCTTTCATCCACCGGCCAGGTGGCAGAGTGGTCATGCAGCGGACTGCAAATCCGCGTACGCCGGTTCGATTCCGACCCTGGCCTCCAATGTTTTGGAGATGCGGGACGAGGGCCCCTCCTCGTTTTCTGTCGGCGATCAAGCGTGGATCGGGCGCCTGGCTTGATGGTTCACGCCGTACCGTGCCTTGACCCCAGCGGCTGCCACGCGTGCCCCGGATCCCAATCCGGGGCGGGCGCCTCCCGCTTCAGCCGGGATGAGCCGGTACGTCCACGCCCGACCGGTGGGGATTTCGCTGGCGTCTTTTCCGGATGCCGACCTCCGGGTACCTTGTAGGCGCGCCCTGGTGTTGCGACCGGCGCTTCGAGGAAACTCAGGGAGGCACGCATGGGGAACGGAACAAGCACACGCGACGCGCCCGCCCGGCCGCTCCAATTGCTGGGCATCAGTGATATCGAGGAGCGCGCCTACCGGGCGCTGCTGGCGCGCCGGATGGCGACCGCGGCCGATATCGCGAGACAGATCCGAATCACGCCGCGTGCCGCCCGCCGGCTGCTCGCGGACCTCGAGTCGCTGGGGCTGGCGACGCACACTCCGCGAGTCCCGAGGGTCTATGTCGCATCGCCTCCCGAGTTCACGGTCACCGCGCTCATCAAGCAGCGGCAGGCGGAACTGGAGCGGGCCCGAACCATCATCCCGGACCTCGAGGAGCAATCCGCGCAGGCCGACAACGGCAACGGCCACGGACCGGTGCTGGAGCTGATCAGCAACCGCGCCCAGCTCGGCGTGGTCCTCCAGCAGATGTACAAGTCGTTCCGCACGGAGGCGATGTGCTTCCAGCGAGCACCCACCCTCGCCCCAGGCGCCGTTCCGCCGCGCCGGCTGCGCGCCGGCATGCAGGTGCGGACGATTTCCGACAGCAGCATGTTCGAGTTGCCGGGGATGATGGGACGCCTCAAGGAGGATGTCGGGCGCGGCGAGCAGGCGCGGATGATCGAGACCCTGCCGTTCAAAATGATGATCTTCGACCGCCGCGCCGCCGTCCTGACGCTGGACAGCGAAAGCCCCGAAAAATCGCCCACGCTGCTGGTCCACGGAGGGGCCTTGCTGAAGGCGTTGTGCCTGTTGTTCGAATTCATGTGGGAGCGTGCCACCCCGATCGTGTTCGGCCATGGCAACCAATTGAAGTCGCAGCAGGCTGATGCACGGTTGCAGGAAATGGCGGAATCCCTGGTGCCGCTGCTGGCGGCCGGCCTCAACGACAAGGCCATCGCGTCGGAGCTCGGCATCTCCTCGGCGACCCTCAATCGCCGCATTGCCGACCTGATGAAGTTGTATGGAACCCGCAGCCGGTTCCAGCTCGGCTGGCGCGCGGCACTGGACGCTTCGGCATCTGCCGCGTTGCTGCCGCGACGCCAGTAGCTGCGTACGAAAAAACGCGCCCTGTCCGCTGCCGAGGCTGCCGCGGGGCAGGTCCGAACCTGCCTGTGATGGCTTTCTATCATGATGGTTATCCATCGCGACGCGCTATTGCGCTTGCCCCCGGCGCGGTACGAGACTGGCCGAACGGAGTCGTTTTGGGGAGCACAGGGGCGATGGACGCATCTCGCACGTTGCAGCGATCGGGCGAAGCCAATCACCTCCCGGACCGCGCCAGCAGCATTGCCGCGCGGCGGGCACCGCTTTGCCTGTAGCCACCCATTGAATCCATTCCGTCGTCGTCGGGCGACGGTCCACAGCCATCCGCAGCATCGAGGAAACACAAGCACCAAGCGCCAAGCTATTTCGCACACCGTCCAACAACTTACCGCTGAGGCCAGAAGATGAACAAGAAGATCTACAGCCTGGTTTGGAACAAGTCCCTTCGCCAGATCGTGGTGGCGTCCGAACTTGCGTCGGTCAAGAGTGGAGGCGGTTCGACCGGCGAAACCAGCGGTGCGCGGCGTGGCTTGCACGGTGCGGCGTTGTGCGCGGCATTGGCGTTGTGCCTGGCGCCGTGGTCGGCGGCGCTGGCGGGGCAGACCGACTGCAGTGGTGCCACGGCGCCGGCGGGCCAATCGCTGGCGTGCGGGAACAACGCGCTCGCCCACGGCAAATCCAGTACCGCGGTCGGCAACTCGAGCATCGCGCAGGGCAACAATTCCAGCGCCTTCGGCAAGAGCTCGCTGGCGGGCGGCAATTTCAGCGTGGCGATTGGAACGACCGCGATCGCGACCGGCAACTCCAGCACTTCGGTGGGTTACGCGAGCATCGCGCTCGGCAACCATGCGAGCGCGTTCGGCAGGAGTGCGTTCGCGGCCAGCAAGTCCAGTACGGCGGTGGGTGACTCGAGCACCGCGGAAGGCAACAATGCGAGCGCCTTCGGCTACAACGCCTATGCCGGCAGCACGTCCAGCACGGCGATCGGCACGGGCGCGGACGCGACGGGCGCGAACAGCACGGCGCTCGGCAGCGGCGCCGACACCGCCGGCTTCGCGAACAGCGTGGCGCTGGGTGCGGGCTCGGTCGTGGATCGAGAGAACAGCGTGTCGGTGGGTGCGCCGGGTGCGGAGCGCCAGGTCACCAACGTGGCGGCGGGCACCGAAGACACCGATGCGGTGAACCTGGCGCAGTTGAACGCGGCCACCAACAACGGCGAAGCCGCGGCGACTTCGCACTACTTCAAGGCCAATGGTGCGGCGGACGGTTCGGACGATGCGGTGGCGAGCGGCGCGCATGCGACCGCGTCGGGGCCGCTTGCGACGGCCTCCGGCGACTACAGCACCGCCAACGGCTATGCCTCGACCGCGAGTGGCGAGAGTTCCAGCGCGTTCGGTGACAACGCTTACGCGAGCGGCGACGGCAGCACCGCCCTCGGTCAATCGGCAACCGCGACGGGTCTCGATTCGACGGCCGTCGGCTACGGCTCGGCGGCACTGGGCGACTATTCGGCAGCATTTGGCGATGGTGCGGGTGCGCTGGGGCCCAGCTCCACGGCCATCGGCAACTTGAGCACAGCCGCCGGAATCAACTCGTTGGCGATGGGTGCCAATGCTTATGCGGGCAGCGACAACGGTGTGGCCATCGGTACCAATGCATACGTTGCGGCGACTGGAACCTACACCGTCAGCAGCAAGTACGGGAGCAATACCTACACGGCGCCGACGCAGGGTATTGCGGTCGGCTACCAGTCCAGTGTTCTCGGGGTCGATGGAATTGCGATTGGCAACAACGCGGCGGCTGCCGGGCATGGGGCCATCGTCGTCGGGACCAATGCCTATACCGGAAATCTATCCGAAAACAGCATCGTCATTGGCAACAATGCCGCGGCAATGGATGGCTATGACTCGAGCGGGAATCTGGTCGGTGCAGTCGACAACGTGGTGATCGGGAACAATGCCCTGGCATTCGAAGGGGCGCAGAGTTCTGTCGTAATCGGTCCGGATGCCGGCGCGGCGCAGCTGACTGTCGACGGGGTCGCGATAGGCAGCCAGGCCGTTACCTATGGCGACGGGTCCGTGGCGGTGGGTGTCAACACTTTCGCGATTGGCGACGGCGCTGTTGCAGTAGGGCGAAACACCTGGACCTACGGATTGAGCGGAAGCGCACTGGGCGATCAAGCCACAAGTTGGGGCGATTACGCTACCGCCATCGGTCCGGAATCCTATGCCGGCGGAAGCAATACGGCAGGGGAAGGACCGATCTCAGGTTCGGTTGCAGTCGGCTTCCAATCCGCGGCGTACGGTGATGGCACGGTGGCGATCGGGCGCGCGAGCCGCACCCAATACGATGGCGCCGTGGCCATTGGCTACAACAGCGTTGGCTGGGGCTATGACAGCGTTGCGCTGGGTCACGGCGCGGTCGCTGCATTTACCCAGGACATGGCGCTTGGCGCCGGGGCTTTCGCGGGCGGTGGCTATGGCACCGCCAATGTGGCGGTCGGCCCGGGTGCGACGGCGGGAAATCCAGGTTACTCGTCGGGCAATGTGAGCTGGGCGCTCGCCGCCGGTGCGTATGCAACGGCCACGAGTGATTCGTCTGTTGCCTTGGGCAATTCCGCGTACGCGGGAGCGGCCTATGGCACTGCCGTGGGACCGTTTGCCGTAGCGACCGGCTACGGATCCACCGCCATTGGGGATACGGCCAGCGCAACCGGGGACAACAGCACGGCAGCCGGCCGGTATAGCGTGGCGCAGGGCACAGCTTCCAGTGCGAACGGCTACAACGCTCAAGCGCTGGGTGACTACAGCACCGCGATCGGCGGCAACAGCCTTGCGGCGGGCACCAACGACCTTGCGATCGGCAACGGTGCGGCGACCGGCGGGAGTGTTGGCGACAACATCGCGATCGGCACGGGTGCCTATGCGGGCAGCTACTACGGTGGCAACATCGCGGTAGGCCAGGGCGCGAGCGCGACGGGCAAG
>DASSOQ010000055.1:0-28504 GCA_035700365.1 Rhodanobacteraceae bacterium
GCATTCAACCGTGCGAATTTCAGCAGCAAACCCTGCCCGGAACGTGGTTGCACGTGTAAAAGGATTTTCTGCGCTGATTCGAAGGTCTGCTGGGCGGCAGCAAGCTCGCCTTGGTTCCAGTAGATCATGCCGATATAGGACAAAACGCGCGCATGGGCGGCTTGCCGCCCGGCATCGGCCGGCGCGGCGTTGGCGAGGCGGCCCGAGATACGGGAGGATGCGTGGAACGCGTCCAGCGCCTCGGCCAGTTGGCCCTGTGCCATGCGCACTTCACCGATCTTCTCCAGCGCCTTGGCGCGGTGCGCCAGCGTGTCATCTGTGACGTCGGTCGCGGGCAATGATTTGAAGTAAGCCATGGCCCGGTCATCGACCGCTTCCATGATGTCCAGACGTGACACCTGCTGCAGCTTGTCGTTGAGATCGCCGAGCATGTAACCAATCAGGTCCTCTGCACGTTTCTGCCGGCGTTCGGCGGCGTATTGCGCGACCTCGGCCAGGTGTTGTGCTGTCACCGCCTGGTGACGCGAGATCAGCGCGAACACTGCCAGAACGGTCGTCACCGCCATCAGCGCCAGTGTCAGGGAGGTGACGGCGACCAGCCGCTGAATCCGGCGATGTTGTTCGCGCTGCTTCAGAGTGTCGAAGCCGACCCCAAGCAAGCCTGCGACCAGTTTCAACTTGGCGTTGAGCTTGCCGTCCTGGCCGGGGCGCACGTCGGCGGCTACGGGCTCGGTGCGCTGGTTGGTGGGAACGTTCTCCGAATGCGTGCAGCGCAGGGCAGGGCTGAAGCATTCCTCCGCTGCGCAGCCTGGTGTGTCGCTGACCGTGGGTTCGCCATCGACGATCAGGCAAAAGATGCGGTCGGCGCGCCCCCAGCGCTTGAAAGCCAGCACTTCCTCATTGACCCAGCGCGATTGCGCCGAGCGCGGCGAGCAGATGACGATCAGGGCTTCGGAGTTCTCCAGCGCCTCATTGATGGTATCGCCGAGGTCGGTCGAACTGGCGAGTTCCGCGCGATCGCGGAAGATTGGGTGCAGCCGGCGCGGGATGACGCCGACCTTGGTCCGTTTCCCGACCAGGTGCGAAGGCACCCGGTAGGTCTCGAGCGCCTTGTGCAGCCAGTCCGCCCATGCCTTGTCGGCATGGCTGTAGCTGAGAAAGGCACGGTAGGTGAATCCTGATTCAGACGGCGGCTCGGACATCTGACGCCCCCCGGAAATGTGGATCCTGGGAACGCTCGTCGAGGCTGGAGGTCGGGAATTCGAGAGGGACTCAGTCGGGCGGGCATGGACAGCGTAACACCAATTGCAAGCAGTATCTTTGAAGCATCAGGCGCCTTCATCGCCATCCGACCTGCCAGTGGTCGCGGAAGAGACGGCAGCGGCTTGGTCGGCGCGTAGCGATGTCCGCCGCCGGGTTGTCCGGCGGCAGCGTCAGTTGGATTGTTTGTGTCTTCGCACTAAGCGATTCGACCTGCCGCGGGTCACGTCAGTGTCGAAATCGCAGCAATTCCTCGTGGGCCATCGGCTACTTGTTGCGGATGCAAGGCGCGCGAGTTCCCAGTTGCCGGGCGGAACCGGTGGAGTAGTACTTCCCTTGCCGCTCCACGATCAGCGTGTAGGCCCCGTCTTTGTCGACGACGGCGTTGGTGTCATAGACACTGCACCGCGTACTCTGCTCGTTCTTGGAGATGAGTCCCGCGTTGTCGGTGAAATTCAGTGATCCCTTGAAGAAGCGAAAGTCCTGAATTCTTGATTTGGCGGCGAGTTGCCAGACGATCGTGGTTGCGCCTTTGACCTCTATTTCCGGCGGCTCCACTTGCACAGGGGGGCAGCCTTCGGGGTCGAGGGAAACGTAAGCCACGAACAAGGCGCCAGGGGTTAGGTTCGACATGGATTGGGTCCTCGAAAGTTGAGGGACGTTGAAGGCCCGTCGCCGCAGCAGCCAGGTGCGTGTTTGCGGCGGGGGAAGATCAAGGCTTGGCATCCGATTTGCTGCTGGCAATGCCTTGCAGGAACACGGCATTGGCTGGATACGGCAGCTTCGCGCCGATGACCAGCGCGGCGAAATCGGGAGTACGGTAGCCCATGGCGTTGAGCTTGGAAACGACCGGGCGGGCTTGCTGGTTGTCACCGAGCCGCAGCAGTGCTTCTGCATACGTCGCGAGCTGGCGGGGATCGTCGTCGGTAGTGGCCGTCGGCTCAAGCGCATCACGCGCCCGGGTCCAATAACGTCGCGCTGTTGCGGTATCACCGCGTCTTGCAGCGATCCTCCCCATCAGGATTTGTGCCTGCGCGAGCGGCAACGAGTGGTTGCGGCCTTTGGGAGGCGTCGTGCCCAATTTCTCCAATGTGGCCAGCGCTGCTTCTGCCGAGCGCCTCGCCGCCTGCGGGTTTCCCCGTACGAGTTGCAGCTGTGCCAGTTCCATGCGGCTTTGCGCCAGTTCCTGCGCGTAATCGGAGAAAGTCGGGTCCATCGCTGCCAGCGCGGCCAGATTCCGGATTGCCTCCCGGTAGGCGGCGGCGGCTTCATTCAGTCGGCCGCTTTGACGCAACATGCTGCCGAGTTGTTGGCTGTATAGGGCGAAGTATTCTTGCCAGCTCGCATTGGTGGGATCGGCCGCCACCAGCTTCCTTGCACTTTCCACCGCCGAGCGGGTGTATACCATCGCGCCCTGTACGTCTCCACAGAGCGCCAGCGTGCGACCGAGCATTGCGTTGCTGACCAGCAGGTCCTCTTGCCTCTGGCGGTCATCCGGGGTCTTGTCTGCTAGCGTCGTCTTTATCTGCTGGTCAGAGCGGAAGGCATTGATCGCATCGACGAACCGGCCCTGCTGCAGCGCCAGTTTCCCGAGATTGTTCCAGGCGAACCCGACTTCGCTTTGCCAGTTCTCCTCTGCCGGTTGGCGGGCTTGCAGGCCGCGGAAAATCTTCAGCACCGTCTCGTATTGGCCACGGGCGCCAGTCAGGTCGCCGCGGGCTTCGAGCACCCGCCCGATGTTGGTCTGGATATAGGCGAGGTTTGCAATATATGTGGGGTCGCCGGGTTGCGCGGCCAGCGATGCCCGTAAGGCAGTGTCAGCGGCCTCGAAGTTCTTGATCGCGCGCTTGAGGTCTCCTTGGTACCAGTAGGTCTGTCCGACCCATTTGAGGCTGTCCGCATAGGCAGCCCGACGCTTGGGGTCGCGCGGCGCACGCCGGGCCAGTTCGGCGGCCAAGGCCGATGCGGCTTGATAGGATTCGAGCGCCGCCGGCGTGTTGCCTTGCTCACTGCGCACGCCAGCAATCTTTTGCAGGGCGGTGACGCGCATGGCGAGCGCGTCGTCCGTTGCATCCGCCGCTGGCAGCGAGGCAAAGTAGGCCATGGCCTTGTCGTCCACGGCCTGCAGGATGTCGAGGCGGCCCACCGCATTCAGCTTGTCATTGAGATCCCCGAGCATGAAGGCGACCATATCTTCCGCCTGCTTCTGGCGACGCTCGGCGGCCTGTTGTGCGATCACCGCATCATGCCGTGAGTTGAGTGCGTAGATGGCCAACGCACTGGTCACTGCCATCATCGCGAGTGCCAGCACAGTCACCGCAACCATCCGCCGCATGCGCCGGTGATGTTCGCGCTGCCTCAAGGTGTCGAAACCGATCCCGAGCATCCCCGCGATCAGCTTCAGCTTGGCCGTTTCCTTGCTGTCCTTGCCGGGGCGCACGTCGGCGGCAGCCGGCTCAGTGCGCGTCCGGGTCGGTTGACCCTGACTATCGAGCTTGAATCGCAGGGCAGGACAAAAGCATTCCTCCGCCTCTCGCCCCGGCATGCCGTTCCCATTGGGTTCCCCACCGACGACCAGACAAAAGACGCGCTCGCCGCGGTTCATCCGCTTGAATGCCAGCACCTCTTGATTGACCCAGCGCGACGCGGCCGCAGCGGGCGAGCAAATCACGATCAGGTTTTCGGACTGGCGCAAGGCCTCTTCGACCGTGCCGCCGAGGTCGGTTGCGCTCGCAAGTTCCTCGGTATCGCGGAACACGGGACGCAGCGTACGTGGAATCACGCCGTGCGTGGCTTGCGTGCCGATCAGGCGCGACGGTACGCGCCAGGCTTCCAGCTCCTTGTGCAACCAGTCCGCCCACAGCTCATCGACATGGCTGTAGCTGATGAAGGCGCGATAGACGCGACCGGCCTCGAACGACGATTCGGACATGGAGCGCCCCGCCGAACACGCAACCGGAAACCTTCGCCCGGTCCGGGCATGCCGGGACTCGGCGGCTCAGCCGGGGCTGGAGGCTGGAGCCTAGCACAAATTCAGGAGGCCGCTGCGCCCGCCCGGGATGCCTTTGTTATTGCCCAGTGCCCGGTGGAAACCACGGCCAGGGTCGTGGGGCGGGATTCTGGTTGGGCCGACACGAATTCGGCGGTTCGTCTGGCCGCCGGGCTACTCGACAGGCTTGAGCATGCGCAGCAGGTCGGGAGCAAAGCCGGCGGCTTCATAAAGCGCGCAGGCGCGTTCGTTGCCGGGGAATACGGAGAGCGTCAAAAGTTTGCAGCGGTGTTGCTTCGCCCATTGCTGCGCGTGCTCGAGCAGCGCGCGACCGATGCCGCGGCCTTCGTGTCCGGCTGCCACCGCGACATCCGAAACGTGGCAAGTGCGTTCGCTGGAAAAGAAGTCGCGCTGGATCTGCAGGTGCAGGAAGCCGACCGGACTGCCATCCGTGCCGACGGCGATGAAGAAGTGGTCTTGGGCCGGCTTCTCACGCAAAGCGTGCTCGAGGTCGGCGCGAAGGGCGGCCATGACGTCGCGTTTGCGCCGGCCCCGGGGCAGGTCGAAGGTGACGAACCGCGGGACCAGCGACAGGATGAAGTCCTTGTCTTCGGACGTGGCGGGGCGGATATGCCGTGCGGGTTTTCGGGTTGCCGACACGGCGCGTGGCTAGGAAGCCGACCCGAACAACGCATCCGGCATCGCGAACAAGGTGTCCGCGCCGGCCCGCATTGCGGCGAAATGCGCGCGGGTACGCGGCAGGATGCGTGCGAAGTAGAAGCGCGCGGTCAGCAGCTTGGCTTGCTTGAAGTCGTCACTCTGGTTCGATGCGCGGGCGGCGGCCACGCTGCGCGCCCACGTGTAGGCGAGCGCCGCGTAGCCCGAGTACATGAGGTAGTCGACCGCGGCCGCACCGACTTCGTCGGGATTCGATGCTGCGCCCTGGCCGAGTCTCTGGGTGACGTCGGCCCATTCCCTGGCGAGCGCCGACAGCTTCGAAACGAATTCCTTCAGCACGTCGTCGTCGGCGTGTTGTGCACAGAACGCGCCGACCTGTTCGAGGAACAACCGCAGGCCCTCGCCGCGCAGTTGCACGATCTTCCGACCCAGGAGATCCAGTGCCTGGATCTGGGTGGTGCCCTCGTAGATCGTCGTGATGCGCGCGTCGCGCGCGTATTGCTCCATGCCATTGTCGGCGATGTAGCCGTGGCCGCCGTAGATCTGCAACGCGAGGTTCGCGCACTCGTTGCCGTTCTCGGTCAACAGCGCCTTGATGATCGGCGTCAGGAACGACACCAGCGCTTCGGCGCGCCGGGTTTCCGCTTCGTCCTCTGAACGATGCTGGATGTCGACCAGCGTCGCCGCGTACAGCCCCAGCGCACGGCCACCCTCGATCAACGATTTCTGGGTCAGCAGCATCCGGCGGATGTCGCCATGCACGATCAGGGGGTCGGCGGGTTTGTCCGGGAATTTCGCCCCGGACAGCGCGCGCATCTGCAGGCGCTCGCGCGCGTAGGAAAGTGCGTTCTGGTAAGCGCGTTCCGCGACGGCGAGCCCCTGCAGCCCCACCGCGAGCCGCGCGGTGTTCATCATGGTGAACATCGCAATGAGGCCGCGGTTGGCTTCTCCGATCAGCCAGCCTTGCGCGCCGTCGAAGTTGATCACGCAGGTGGCCGAACCCTTGAGGCCCATCTTGTGTTCGATGCCGCCGCAGCGCACCGCGTTGCGTTCCCCCATCGCGCCATCCTTGCCGACCCTCATCTTCGGCACGATGAACAGCGATATACCCTTCACGCCTTTCGGCGCATCCGGCAGTCGCGCCAGCACCAGGTGGACGATGTTGTCAGTGAAGTCGTGTTCGCCGGCGGTGATGAAGATCTTGGTGCCGGTGATCGCGTAACTGCCGTCATCGTTCGGTTCGGCGCGGGTCTTCAACAGGCCGAGGTCGGTGCCGCAGTGGGCCTCGGTGAGGCACATCGTGCCGGTCCATTCCCCCGACGCGATCCGCGTGAGGAAGGCTTCCTTCTGCCAGTCCTCGCCGTGCACGCGCAAGGCCTCGGTGGCGCCGTGCGAGAGCAGCGGATAGGTGCCCCACGCGAGGTTGGCCGAATCGATCATTTCCTTGACCGGTGCGCCGATGGCTTCGGGAATGCCTTGTCCGCCGGCCGACTCCGGAGCGGTCAACCCGGCCCAGCCGCCCTCGACGTATTGTTCGTAGGCGCGCTTGAAGCCATCCGGCGTCGTGACCTCGCCGGTCGCGCGCTCGAAGCTGCAGCCCTGCCGGTCGCCGACTTCGTTGAGGGGCGCCAGCACCGTTTCCGAAAACTTCGCGGCTTCGTCCAGCACCGCATCGACCGTTTCGCGGCTCAGCTCGCCGCAGCCCGGCAGCCGCGCGAACAGCTTTTCCACCTCCAGCAGTTCGAACAGGTCGAAACGGATGTCGGCGAGCGGTGCGGTGTAGTTCGTGGTCATTCGTTTTCCCGGCAAGGGTCAATGGCGATGTTGCACGATAGCCCATGACACGCCATGGCGGCCAATGGCCGCCCTGCGAGTGCCGCAGGGCCGACCTGCCGTTGACTGCGTGCGCGAAGCCGCGAGGCGCCGGGGCAGCAGGCCGGAATCTCCTTTACCGCCAGATGTTGGAAACCCCGGGTACCGGCGACATGAAGCCCTTGCCGTCCAGCTTGAACGACTGCGGCGAGCCGCGCGGCGACTTGCCGGCCGAAAGCGTTCCCTTGAGCTGGTAGGCGACGGCGTTCGACCTTGCCGCGGCCAGTGCCGCGGCGCCTTCGGCGTCGGGACGGAAGGTCGCGGTGGCGGTGTCCGCGTCCATCGCCGGAATGTCGAGGCCCGGCGAGAAGTCGATGTGCCCCGCGGGCTTGCCATCCAGTTCGAGGGTAGCGTCGATGGCGTACACATGCATGCCGGTGTCGTAGCTGTAGTTCTGGAAACGCACCACCGCGACCCAGGTGCCATCCGGTTGCACGGTCAGTTGCTGGATGCCCGCGGTCGGCGGCTGCAGTTTCGTTCCAAGCCCCGCGCAGCCGGACAGCGCGAGTGCGGCGGCCATCGCTGCCGCCGCGGCGAACCGGCGTGCGGTGAGACGCGAAAGAAACTGGATCATCGACCGGCTCCTCCAGGGGCGAGGCTGCGACGCTACTTTAGCGCGTCGCGCGCGGGCGGGACACGAGTGTGGCGCCTGCCGGCGCGGGTGCGGACGCCATGAACGCATCGACGTCCGCGAGCGACGAGAGCCGCCCATCGCCGATCCGCGCGACGGCATCGGCAAGCGCTGCGACTTCGTCGTACTGGTGGCTCACGAGGATCGTGGTCAGCGCGAACTCCTGCTTCAGGCGGCGCAGGTGGTCGAGCACTTCCGCGCGCGCTTCGCGGTGCAGGTTGGCGAGCGGTTCGTCCAGCAGCAGGGCCCGCGGCTGGCGCAGCAGGGCGCGCCCGATCGCGACGCGGCGGGTCTGGCCGCCGGACAACTGCCCCGGCCTGCGCTTGAGCAGGGTGGAGAGCCCCAGCAAGTGCACGACGTCGTCGAACGGCGTCGCCGCGGTGCGTTGCGGCATGCCGTAGCGGAGGTTGTCGCGCACCGAAAGGTGTGGAAACAGGCGCGCGTCCTGGAACACCACGCCCAGCCTGCGATGCGGGGGCGGCAGGTCGATTCCGGCACCGCTGTCGAACAGGACGTCGTCATCCAGTGCGATGCGGCCTTGTCGCGGCCGCAGCAGGCCCGCGATCGCCAGCAGCGTGGTGGTCTTCCCGCAGCCCGAATGGCCGAACAATGCCAGCGCGCGGGCGCGCGACGCCAGCACCAGGTCCAGCAGGAACTCGCCGCGCTGCAAGTGGATGTCGAGGGCGATCATGCCTCGCCGCCGCCGCTGCGCGATCCGCGCAGGAGCATCAAGGCGGCGATGAGGCCGGCAAGCAACGCGATGACCACCGCGAGCAGCGTCAGGCGCAGCGCGCCATGCTCGCCGCCGGGCATGGAAACCAGTTCGTACAGCGCGATCGGAAGCGTGCGTGTCTGGCCCGGGATCGAGGACACGAAGGTGATGGTGGCGCCGAACTCACCGAACGCGCGCGCGAAGGCCAGCGCCAATCCGGCCACCAGCCCGCGCAGCGAAAGCGGCAGGGTGATCCCGAAGAAGATCCGCCAGGGGCCCGCGCCGAGTGTTGCCGCGGCGTGCTCGAGTTTCGGGTCCACCGATTCGAAGGCGTTGCGCAGTGCCACCACCAGCAGCGGGAACGCCATCACCGCGGCAGCCAGGGCCGCGCCGGTCCAGCGGAACGCGATCGACAGGCCCGCCGCGTCGAGCAGCCGACCGATTGCGCCGTGGTGGCCAAACACGATCAGCAGCACGTAGCCGGTCACCACGGGCGGCAGGATCAATGGCAGCAGCAGCAGCCCTTCGAACAGCGGCTTCCCGAAGAAGCGCGTGCGCGCCAGCAGCCATGCGCACCCGACGGCGACCGGCAACGAGCACGCGACCCCCACCAGCGAAACCTTGAAGCTCAAGGCAAGGGCGACGGTTTCGGCGTGGGTGAGCAGGGTCATGCGCCGCCATCATGAACGATTGAAGAGCCACTTGCGCAAAGGCGCCTTGCACCGAAGCATTCGCGCTCAGTTGCCTTCATTGGCGGACCGATTGCCGTTTCGCTCGAGGACCCGGAAGCCCCAGCGCTGGAACACCTTGCCCGCGTGGGACGATTCCAGCGCCGCGAGCAGCGCGCGGGCGGCGGGATTGTCATGGCCCTTGACGATCGCCACCGGATACACGATCGGCTTGTGGCTCCAGGCGGGGAACGTCGCGAGCACGCGCACGCGCGGTTCCGACACGGCATCCGAACGGTACACGATGCCGAGCGGGCACTGCCTGAGCACGACGAGATTCAGCGCCGCCCGCACGTCGCGCGTCATGGCCATGCGCGGTTGCAGCGCCGACCACATGCCGAGGCGGGTCAACGCCCGCTTCGCGTAGATGCCCGCAGGCACCGAGTCGGGCAGGGCAATCGCGAGTCGGCCGCCGGGTCCCAGGATCTCCAGCAGCGGTGCGGCACCGTGCGCGAGGTCGGCGTCCGGGTGGGCGCTGGCCGGAGCGATCAACACCAGCGCATTGCCGAGGAGATTCGTTCGGGACGCCGCCACGAGGGCGCCATGCGCCGCGGCGTCGTCCATCCAGCGCTCGTCGGCCGAAATGAAGAGGTCCGCCGGCGCGCCGTCTTCGACCTGGCGGGCGAGAGCCGAGCTCGCGGCGTACACCAGGCGCGGCGCGGGCGATCCCAGGATGCCCGCGGCGGCCATCTGGTCGAGCGCCGGCTGCAGGCTCGCCGCCGCGAAGATCGTCGGCGAGGCGGCAGCCGCCGCCATGGGTGCCAGCAATCCGGCCGCGATGGCCAGGCCCGTGAACCATCGCTCGATGCGCCGCATGCCGTCGTCCACGCCGTGATTGCGATCGATTCTATCGGACGCATCCGGGGCGGCTGGCGGCGGTCAGTGGCCCCAGGTGACCGTCAGCGTCGCCTTGGCGATCGTGTGTTGCCTGATCTGGGCCAGCGCGGCGCCGCGGTCGAAGTGCGCCAGGAAATCGAGTCGCGGGACGTCGAGTGCGAAGACCGTGATGACGTAATGGTGCGGCGGCCCCGGTGGCGGACACGGACCCGAATAGCCGAAGTTGCCGAAATCGTTGCGCAGCGGCTCGGCGTCGCCCGGCGCATTCCCGCCATGGGGCGTGCCCGCGCCCGCGTTGAGGCCGTGTGCGCCGACCGAGATGTCGAACATGATCCAGTGCCAGAAGCCGCCCTTGGCGTCCGGGTCGAACATCGTGACGGCGTAGCTCCTGGTTCCCTTTGGAGGGTCGTGCCACATCAGTTCCGGCGAGACGTTGCCGCCCCCGCATTCGGTGTAGACACCCTGGATCGGCATGCTGCCGCCGTCGTGGAGCGTGCGGCTGGTCAGCGAGAAGCCCCGCGCGCCGAACGCCATCATCGGCATCAGCAGCAGGACCAGCCCGGGCAAGAGCCGTCGCATCGCGCCCTTCAGGCCACGCTTTTCCTGCGCGGGCGCGGCGCGTGCTCGCGCAGGTATTCGGCCAGCACCACCGCGTTGGCGTGCTTCGCGTCGTGCGCCGCGAACAGCAGCGTCGCGTTCACATGCTCCTTGAGCAGCGCCTGCAATTCGGCGACCGCCTCGGGATTGGCATCGAGCTCGGCGCGATAGCGCTTGCGGAATTCCTCCCACTTGGCGGGATCATGGCCGAACCACTTGCGCAACTCGGTGCTCGGGGCAATGTCGCGCACCCACGCGGTGAGCTTGAGCTTGTCCTTCGACTGGCCACGCGGCCACAGCCGGTCGATGAGGATGCGCGCCCCGTCGTCCTTGCCCACCGGCTCCGTCGTACGCTTGATCTTGAACGCCATGGCAACTTCCGTTTGTGCAATCGCCAACCGACACGGCATCATAGGCGTTTCGCCGTGAATGTTGTGCAATGACAAGACGAATGATTGTTCGCCGCTCGCCCATACATGGCAACGGCGTGTACGCCGCCGTGGACATCCCCGCCCACACCGTGTTGATCCAGTACAAGGGCCGCCTGCTGACCCACGCCCAGGCCGATCGCCTGTACGACGACGGCGCCGACACCGGCCACACCTTCCTGTTCACCTTGAACGACAAGTACATTGTCGATGCGAATGTCGGCGGCAACAGCGCGCGCTGGATCAACCATTCCTGCGCTCCGAATTGCTGCGCGTACATCCAGGAGGTCGATGGCGCGCGCAAGGACAAGGTGCTGATCGAGACCAAGCGCGCGATCCGCGCCGGCGAGGAGCTCACCTACGATTACGGGATCGTGCTGGACGTGCCCCACACCGCGAAGATGAAGCGCATCTGGGAATGCCGATGCGGTTCGAGGCGTTGCAGCGGGACGATCCTGAAGCCGAAGCGTTGATGCGTTCCCTAACACGCGTCGAACGGCGTGAACACACACCGGTAACGCCGGCGCTGGCACCGTGATCGTTCGCCGCAACAAGGACCAACACCATGAGTAAGGACGCACTGAACGGCCGCAAGGTCGCAATCCTGGCCACCGACGGCTTCGAGCAATCCGAATTGCTGAAACCGAAGCAACTGCTGGAGGATGCCGGTGCCGGCACGGTGGTCATCGCCCCCGATGACAAGCAGCAGATCAAGGGCTGGAACCACGGCGAGTGGGGCGAGACCGTGGATGTGGACCTGCCGGTGGGCGATGCCCGCGCCGCCGATTACGACGCGCTGGTGCTTCCCGGCGGCGTGATGAACCCGGACAAGTTGCGCCTGCACAAACAGGCGATCGAATTCATCCGCGAGTTCGGCCGCAGCGGGCGCCCGCTCGCCGCCATCTGCCACGGGCCATGGACGCTGATCGATGCGGGGCTCGCCAAGGGCAAGCACCTGACGTCATGGCCGTCGCTGCGCGTGGATCTCGAGAACGCCGGCGCGCGCTGGGAGGACAAGGAGGTGATCGTGGACGGCAGCCTCATCACCAGCCGCAAGCCCGACGACATCCCGGCCTTCACCCACACGCTGATACACATGCTGGAAGAACGCCACGCGCAAGCGGCGTAGCTTTTGGCCGTCTTTCTTGCAGGTCGATGCGGAGCGAAGCGAAGCCCAACGTTTTCGTCCATCGAACTTCTCCCGGAGCAAGCCCCGGGATCGATCCAGGCGACGAAGCGCTGCAGGGCGGATGATGTCCGCCGCTCCATGCCCCGGCGGTGAGAGCCCGCCGTACGAAAAAAACGCCCGGCGATGCCGGGCGTTTTGTCCAGGATGTGTCGGCGTCAGGCCGCCGCGCGTGATGCCTCGGCCTGTTGTCGCGGCCCTTCCTTGAGGGCCTTGCGGACATTCGCCACCAGCAGGTCCACTTCGGCCTCGTTGATCGCGAAGTGCGGCGTGAAGCGCAGCGAATTGGCGCCGCCGTGGATCACGTTGACGCCGTGTTCGCGCAGGTATTCCTCGATCGAATCGGCGCCGAAGCACTTGAACTGCGAGCTGAGCTCGCACGAGAACAGCAGGCCGGTGCCCTGGACCTTGGTGATCAGCCCGCCGAGTTCGTCCTTCAGCGCGTCGAGCTTCTTCACCAGCTCGACACCGCGCTCGCGGATGTTGTCGCGCAGCTCCGGGGTGACCTGCGCCAGCACCGTGCAAGCCACGTCCAGCGCACGCGGGTTGCCGGTCATGGTGTTGCCGTAGATGCCCTTCCGATAGAGCGCGGCGGCCCGTTCGTTCACGGCCACGACCGAAAGCGGGAACTGCCCACCGTTGAGCGCCTTGGAATAGGTTTCCATGTCCGGTGCCGGCAGATCCTCGAAGCCGGGGTAGTCGACGATCGACAGCACGCCGTGCGCGCGCAGGCCGGCCTGGATCGAATCGACCAGCAGCAGCGAGTCGTGCCGGGCGGTGAGTTCGCGCGCGGCGGCGTAGAACTCCGGGGTCACCGCGCGTCCGGGGTCGCCTTCGCCCATCACGGGCTCGAGGAACATCGCCTCGATGAACCAGCCGTTCTTCTCGGCCTCATCGAACGCCGCACGCAGCGCCGCGACGTCGTACGGCGGCACCACGATGACCGAGTGTTCGTCACGGAAGCTCGCGAGATGCGCCTGGTAGGCCTTGCGCGAGGAATCCGAATACAGCGCCGGGCGCTCGGTGCGGCCGTGGAACGCGCCCTTGACGACCAGCCGCTTGATGGTGCGGCCGGCGTACTTGGCGCCCGGATCGGTCATGGTCTTGGCGTTGACGTCCGCGATCCGGGCGGCGAGGGTCACCGATTCCGAGCCCGAATTGAGGCACATGAACTTCTGGTAAGGGTGCTTGCCGCCGCGGTGGCCGATTTCCTTGCGCAGCGCCTCGGTGAACGCCTGTTGCGCCAGGCTCGGCGTCATCACGTTGGCCATCACCTGCGGCTTGGCCAGCGCTTCCATCACCGCCGGCGGATTGTGGCCGAAGCCGAGCATGCCGTAGCCGCCGCAGTCGTAGAGCACCGCACCCTTCAGGGTGACGATCCATGCGCCGCGCGCGGCCAGCGGCACGAACGGGCAAACGGCGTCGTCCGGGTAGAAGTTCACGAACCCCGATTGCAGCGCGTGCAGTTGCGCGTCCTCGTCGAGGCCGAGCACTTCGGGATGCCGCGATTTCAATTCCCCGAACGCCGCATGCGCGTCGCCGATCGCGCCGGCCAGGTCGGCATCCTCCGCCGCGAATTTCTCGACGGTGGCGTCGTCGAGGCCGTGGGTGCGGATCTTTCCGCCGTGGGTGCGCAGCTCGCGCAGCATGTCGATCGATTTCATGGTGACCTCCTGCCACGGCGGCATAACGGCAACCACCGTAAGTGGTTCAACGAAAAAAGGAAATGACCTGCAATTCTAGCATCGCCGGCGTGTTTCCGTAACCCCTCATGACGGCTGTCAGAAGCGATGGCTGACGGGCACGACTGCCGCCTGCGGCGCCCGGCCGGCAAGCTGGATCCCTGAGGAGGAGGAATGCGATGCACGCCATCACTGCAGCAGCCGTGGCCACCAAGCCTTCCGCAACCGTGTACGCGGCGTCCGGATGCACGGCCATGCTCTCGAACGCCGTGAAGCGCCATGGCGCGGTGACCGCCCTGGACGGTGTCGACCTCGACCTGCATCCGGGCGAATTGCTGGCATTGCTTGGCCCGAACGGTGCCGGCAAGACCACGGCGGTATCGCTGCTGCTCGGATTGCAGTGGCCCGACGCCGGCGCCGCGCGTTTGTTCGGCCTCGATCCGCGGTGCCTGGAGGCGCGCCGCCGGATCGGGGTCATGCTGCAGGAAGCGGCACTGCAGTCCACGTTGCGCGTCGGCGAGTTGATCCGCCTGACGGCGAGCTACTACCCACGACCACGCGACCTCGATGACGTTGCGCGGCTTGCAGGCGTCGAGGACTTGTTGCGGCGCCGCCAGGGCAAGTTGTCGGGCGGCGAGAAGCGCCGCGTGCAGTTCGCGCTGGCGATCTGCGGCAACCCGGAGATCCTGTTCCTCGACGAGCCGACCGTCGGCCTCGACCTCGACGCGCGCACCGCGATGTGGAAAACCTTGCGGAAGCTGGTTGCCGGCGGCTGCTCGGTGGTCCTGACGACCCACTACCTCGAGGAAGCCGAGGCGCTGGCCGACCGCGTGATGGTGCTGGCGCACGGCAGGATCGTCGCCGCCGGCACGGTGGACGACATCCGCGCGCACGTGGCACGGCGGCGGATTCGCTGCACATGCAACCTGGCGCCGGAAGCCCTGCGTGCGTGGCCGGAGGTCGATCGCGTGGAGGGCCAGGGCGGGCACCTCGAAATCGCCACCCCCCGGCCCGAAGCCGTGCTCCGCCGCCTGCTCGCCGCCGATCCCGGCTTGCGCGAGCTCGAAGTGCGGCGCGCCGGCCTCGCCGAAGCCTTTGTCGAAATCACCCGCGAAGAAAAAGGAGCCGCGTGATGCAAACGGCCATCGCCATGCCTCGCTCGCGCGTGCTGCGCGCGTATCTGCTGGAGTCGCGCTACGAGTTCCTGCGCCTGCTGCGTACGCCGTCATTCGCGCTGCCGACGATCCTGTTTCCCTCGATGTTCTACCTGTTGTTCGGGGTCGTGCTGTCGGGCTCCGCGCGCGGCTTCGACGCGGCCAGGTACATGCTCGCCACCTACAGCGTGTTCGGCGTGATGGCGCCGGGGCTGTTCGGCTTCGGCGTCGTCGTCGCGATGGAACGCGAGCAGGGCCTGCTGACCCTGAAGCGCGCGCTGCCGATGCCGCCCGGTGCGTACCTTGTGGCCAAGATGGCGATGGCGATGCTGTTCGCGGCCCTGATCACGCTGCTGCTGATGGCCATGGGATTCGTCCTGGGCCACGTGCGGATGCCGCTGGACAACTGGCTGGCGCTGCTGGCCGTGGACACGCTCGGAGTGCTGCCGTTCTGCGCGATCGGCCTGCTGATCGGGACGCTGGTCGGCGGCCAGGGGGCGCCGGCGGTGGTGAACCTGGTCTACCTGCCGATGTCGTTCCTGTCGGGCTTGTGGCTGCCGTTGCGCCTGCTGCCGGAAACCCTGCAGCAGACCGCGCCGTTGTGGCCTTCGACGCACCTCGGACAGATTGCACTGTCCGTCACCGGCCTTGGGCATGGGGGACGCATCGCCTGGCATGCGGCGGTGCTGGCCGGATTCACCGTGGTGTTTTTCCTGTTCGCCCGGCGCCGGTTGGCGTGGAGCGGCTGAGGCATGCCGGTGCCCTCGTGCGCTCGCTCCTCGCCCGCGTCGTGCCGCCGGGTCCCCCGGACGCCTGGCGGACCCGGTACGGCGCCAGGCGCTTGCCTTACCATGTACCGATGAGGTGGCGTTGTTGAGACTGAAGATTGCTCCCGATTCGAACCTGCGGGCGGCGGCCGCGGAAGCACGCGGCGCGGCACGTTTCGAGCCGTGGATCTGGCTGGTCTGGCTGGTGTGGCTGTTCGGGCCGGCATTGTTCACGCTCAAGGGCTTCGAACATTGGCTGCTGGCGACTGCGTTGAGCCTGCCCGTGTTCCTGGGGCTGTTCTTCGCCGCGCATGCATGCCCGCGGCGGCACATTCCACGGTATGCGCTCGCGATCGCCATCGTCGCCATGGTGGCGACGCCGTTCAACCCGTTCGCGCAGACCTACCTGATCTATGCCTGCGCCGCGGCGGCATCGTGGGACAGCCCGCGCAAGTCGGGCAGCCTCGTGCTCGCCATGTTGATTGCCTACAGCGCCGAATGGCTGTGGCTGCACTTCGGCTGGCAGTCGCTCGTCAACGTCTGGATCGTCGGGCCGATCGTCGCGGCGCTGATCGTGACCGAGCGCATCCAGCGCCAGCGCCGCGCGGACCTTCGGCTCAGCCAGGATGAGGTTCGCCGCCTCGCCGCCAGCGCCGAGCGCGAACGGATCGGCCGCGACCTGCACGACCTGCTCGGGCACACCTTGTCGATGGTCGCCCTGAAGTCGGAGCTGGCGGGGCGGCTGATCGAGCGCGACCCGCGCGCCGCCCGGCACGAGATGGCCGACGTCGCGCGCGTGGCGCGCGACGCGCTGTCGCAGGTTCGCAGCGCCGTCAGCGGGATCCGGGCGGCCGCGATGGCGGCGGAGCTCGCCTCCGCGCGCCTGCTGCTGGAAGCCGCCGGCGTGCAGATGGAGTACTGGCACGATCCGCAGGTCCTGCCCGGCAACGTGGAAACCTGCCTGGCGCTGGTGCTGCGCGAAGCCGTCACCAACATCCAGCGGCACGCGCGGGCCAATCGCGTGGAGATCACTGTGATCACGGGTACGGAGCGGGTGGTGATGCGCGTCCGCGACGATGGTCGCGGCGGCGTCAACGAACGCGGCAACGGATTGACCGGGATGCGCGAGCGCATCGAGGCGATCGGCGGCACGCTGGCGATCGAATCGCCGCGCGGACGCGGCACCCGCATCGAAGTGTCGTTGCCGATGCCGGTGCCGGCTGCGGACGGCGATCGCCCGGCGCAGAAACCTGCCGCGACGCGGGACGGGCCGCTGGTGCGCCCCGCCGGCAGCCACGCATGATGCGCGTGCTGCTGGCGGAGGACCAGGCCATGGTGCGCGGTGCGCTGGCCGCGCTGCTGGCACTGGAACCGGACATCGAGGTGCTGGGATCGGCTGCGGACGGCGAGTCGGCGTGGCGCGACCTGCAGCGGCTGAAACCCGACATCCTCATTTCCGACATCGAGATGCCCGGCCTGACCGGGCTCGAGCTCGCGCAGCGGATCCAGCGCCAGGAGCTCCCGGTAAAGGTGGTGATCGTGACGACCTTCGCGCGTTCCGGCTACCTTCGGCGGGCGCTGGACGCCGGCGTGTCCGGTTACCTTCTGAAGGATGCGCCGGCCGAAAAGCTCGCGGATTCGTTGCGGATGGTGCATCGCGGCGGCCGCGCGATCGATCCGGAACTCGCGCTTGAAGCCTGGACCGAATCCGATCCGCTGAACGACCGCGAACGCCAGGTGCTGCGCCTGGCCGGCGAGGGCAAGAGCGCGGGCGAGATCGCGCAGATGTTCAATCTCTCGCACGGCACGGTGCGCAACTATCTTTCCGAGGCGATCGGCAAGCTGGGGGTCGGCAACCGCATCGAGGCCTACCGCCTCGCCCGCCAGAAGGGGTGGCTGTAGGAACGGCCCACGGCCTCGACCGGTGCGAGCCTCCCGGAACGGCGCGACAATCGTCCGCTCATTCCGGGCCGCCTCCGCGCTCCACCGGATGCGAGCCCGGAGTCCATGGGCGCTCTTCCAGGTCAACATGGATACCGGATTCCGGGCTCTTCGAGCGGCTCCGGGATGACGAAGTCTTGCTACGATCCTGCCGGGTCCCGGGTCCCCAATTCCGTGAAGAAATCCGACTTCCACTACGACCTGCCGGTTGAATTGATTGCGCAGCAGCCGCTGCCCGAGCGCAGCGCCAGCCGGCTGCTGGTCGCCGACGCGCCCCACCGTGCGCTGGCCGACCGCACCTTCAACGAGCTGCCGCAACTGCTGCAATCGGGCGACCTGCTGGTGTTCAACGACACCCGGGTTCTGCCTGCGCGGATGTTCGGCTACAAGCAGAGCGGCGGCGCGGTCGAGATCATGCTCGAGCGCATCACCGGCGCGCATACCGCGCTCGCGATGCTGGGCGTCAGCAAGAAGCCGCGCGAGGGCGACGTCATCCACCTGGACGACGACACGCCGGTGCGCGTGCTCGGCCGCGAGGGCCAGTTCTTCGACCTGCGGTTCGAATGCGCCGAGCCCCTGGAAAAGCTGCTGCTCCGGATCGGTCACATGCCGCTTCCACCGTACATTGCGCGACCGGACGACGCCCACGACAGCGAGCGCTACCAGACCGTCTATGCGCGCCGGCCCGGCGCGGTCGCGGCACCGACCGCAGGGCTGCACTTCGACGGGCCGTTGCTGGACGCCCTCCGCGCGCGCGGCGTGCAGTTCGGCTACATCACGCTCCACGTCGGCGCCGGCACCTTCCAGCCCGTCCGCAGCGAGAACATCGAAGACCACCAGATGCATCGCGAGTGGCTGAACGTCGGCGCCGAACTGGTCGAGAAGATCCATCGCACGCGCGCGAACGGTGGCCGCGTCATCGCGGTCGGCACCACGGTGGTTCGCGCGCTGGAAGCCGCGCGCGGCGACCGTGGCGAGGTGGAGCCGTTCGCGGGCGAGACCCGGATCTTCATCTTTCCGGGCTATCGCATCGCGAGCATCGACGGTCTCATCACCAACTTCCACCTGCCCGAGTCGACCCTGCTGATGTTGGTGTCCGCATTCGCCGGGCGCGATTTCGTGCTGTCGGCATATCGCCACGCGGTCGAGCAACGCTACCGGTTCTATTCCTACGGCGATGCGATGCTGGTGTGGCCCAAAGACGGGGAACGGGGAAGAGGAAACAGGGAACAGGGGTAAGGCCTCGCAAAAGTGCCACGATCCTGTGATCCTTCCGGTTTCCCGTTCCCGATTCTTGTCCGTGCACTTCGAACTCCTCGCCAACGACGGCAACGCGCGCCGAGGCCGCATCACGCTGCCTCGTGGCAACCTGGAGACGCCGGCGTTCATGCCGGTCGGCACCTACGGGTCGGTCAAGGCCATGACGCCGCGCGATCTCCGGGGCGTGGGCGTGCAGATCATCCTCGGCAATACCTTCCACCTGTGGCTTCGGCCTGGGCTCGAGGTGATCGGCGAGTTCGGTGGGCTGCACCGCTTCATCGGATGGGACGGCCCGATCCTCACCGACTCCGGCGGCTTCCAGGTGTTTTCGCTGGCCGGGCGCCGCAAGCTCACCGAAGAAGGCGTCGCATTCGCCTCTCCCGTCGATGGCTCGCGGGTGTTCCTGTCACCCGAGGAATCGATGCGGATCCAGGCGGTACTCGATTCGGACATCGTGATGGCGTTCGACGAGTGCACGCCGTACACAGTCGACGGCCAGCCCGTGGACGCGGGGGCGGTGCGCGATTCAATGGAGCTCAGCTTGCGCTGGGCGGCGCGGTCGCGGCGCGCCTTCGACGAACTCGGCAATGGCAACGCGCTGTTCGGGATCGTGCAGGGCGGCGTGCACGGCGGCCTGCGCGCGCGTTCGGCCGAAGGCCTGCTGGAAATCGGCTTCGATGGTTACGCCTTGGGCGGCCTTGCGGTGGGCGAACCGGAAGCCGAGCGCAACGCGACGCTCGAAGCCGCCGTGCCGCGCCTGCCGGACGACAAGCCGCGTTACCTGATGGGCGTCGGGCGGCCCGAGGACATCGTGGAAGCCGTCCGGCGCGGCATCGACATGTTCGATTGCGTGATGCCGACCCGCCACGCCCGCAACGGATTCCTGTTCACCCGCGCGGGCACCTTGCGTATCCGCAACGCGCAGTTCGCGAAGGACCCTCGTCCGATCGAGGAAGGCTGTGCCTGTTACGCCTGCGCGAATGGTTTCTCGCGCGCCTACCTTCGACACCTCGACCGCTGCGGTGAAATGCTCGGTCCACAGCTCGCGACGATCCACAACCTGCACCATTACCTCGACCTGATGCGCGAACTGCGGGCGTCGATCGAGGCGCGATCGTTCGACCGCTACGTGGCGGAGTTCTACGCACGGCGCGCAGTGCAGGGGCAATCCATTCCCACCCAAGGTGGCTGAGCCCGCGCGTCCCGTTGCCTCGCGCGCTCAGCGACGCACGAACCTGCGGTTCGCAACGGCGTCCATTCGCCCCTTGAAGGCGAGGGCGTGAGGGCTACGCGCGGGTCTCCTTCCCCTTCAAGGGGAAGGCCGGGATGGGAGGATGGGCTTTCAGTCGCGCCCGGCAAGACCGGGCTCGATGATGCGATCGAGCCCGTGCGCGCAGAAGCGTCGCAAAGCCGCGCCGGACGAAGGATCGCTCTGCTCGCGCCGCACCCATGCGGCGTGGCGCGCGAGCAGGGCGGCCGCGAGGGCCCGCGCGCAGGTGGTGCCCAGCCGCAGCGCGCCCGCCTGCAAGGCATCGGCATCGCGCGCGTGGTCGCGCAGCCAGGTGTCGGCATGCCGGACCGCCCCGTGGATCGCTTCCGCATCGCGATCGGACAGCGAGCCATCGGCGGCTTCCGTCCAGCGGTCCACCGCCTCCACGACCGGCTCGATGCCGAGCTTGTCCAGTGCCCTCAGGAAATCCAGCGCCTGGATGTTGCTCGCGCCTTCCCAGATCGGGAACACCTGTGCATCGCGCAGCAGCAGCGGGATGCCGCTGTCTTCCAGGTAACCAATGCCGCCGATCGCCTCCACGGTTTCCGAGGCGATGCGCACGCCAAGCTTGCAGATCCAGAGTTTCGCAAGGGGCGTCAGCAGGCGTTGCAGCGCCGCGTCCCGCGCGTCGCCTTCGCCCGCTTCGACGCCGCCCAGCAGCAATGCGACTTCCATCGCGAGGCCGAAGGCCGCCTCGAACTCGGCCTGCGAGCCGGCGAGTGCATCGGCGAACAGGGGCTGCTCGTGCAGGGCCTGGCCGAACGCTTCGCGTCGGTTTGCGAAGTCGCGAACCAGCGCGAGGCAGCGTTGCATCGTCGACAGGGAACCGAAGGCGTTCCACAACCGGGTGACCTGCAGCACCGGCGCGATCGCGCGCACCCCATTGGCGGTGTCGCCCACCAGTTCCGCACGCGTATCGCGAAGGTGGATCTCCGCGGTCGGAAGTTCGCGGGTGCCGAGCTTGTCCTTCAGTCGATCGAGCGTGATGCCGTTCCAGCTTCCGTCCGGATTGCGGGTCTCGATGCAGAACAGCGCGAGGCCGTCGGCGCCGGCCGGATTTCCAACGGGGCGCGCCAACGCGAGCGCCACTTCGGCATTGATCGCCGACGTGAACCATTTGCGGCCGCTGAGCCGCCAGGTGCCGTCGGCTTCGCGGCGGGCAACCGATTCGCTGCCTCCGACGTCGGAGCCGCCGCTGTTCTCGGTCATCCACTGGCCGCTGATCCAGAACGTGGCCGGATCGCGGCTGAGGAGGTGCGGCAACACGCGTTCGCGCAAGTCCGCGTTCGGCGCGTCGCGCAGCGCAGTGGCGACGCCATCGGTCATCGCCAGCGGGCACGAATAGAACGCGCTGGCGGCGTGGTAGAGGTACACCTTGGCGAATTGCTGGACGCGGGCGAACTCACGCAGCGCGCGATCGTGGCCGTCCGCGACCAGCCCCTGCCGCGCGGCGAGCGCGGGCCCCTCGCGCCAGGTTTCGGTCAATTCGATGCGGTCGATGCGGTTGCCCCATACGTCCCAGTTCGTGAGCACGGGTTCGGCCGGGGTGGTCGTGGTCTGGCGCGCGTACGCACGCAGGGCGTAATCGCCGAGTGCGACGAAGCTGGCTTCGGCATCGCGTCGCAGCGGCTCGGGCAGGACACGCGCCAGCCATGCGCGGAGGACGCGGTCCTCGCGCCAGGGATGCCCGAGTTGCGGTGCGGCTTGCACGAACGACATGACGGCTAGCTTCGTGGCCGGGTCGACCGAGCGTACCGCGCCGCGCAGGCGATGTCGAAGCCGCCACGCATGGGCGGCGCTGTCCGCCCCACCTCAGCTTCTGACCGCCTTGCGGCGCCGCGGCTTGCGTGCGCAGGACAGCACCAGCGCCACGGTGAGCCCGATCTCGACCCACGCCAGCGGCCGCGCGGCGGACGCGGCGAACGCTTCGGCGACGCCGTGGCAGAAATAGAACAACCCGACCATGCCCGCCGCGAGCAGTGCGCGCTGCGGCTGGCGCCAATACGCGAGCGGCAGCGCCAGCGGAACCAGCGCGATCGCGAGCGCCGCCGCGACCGGCATCGTCGCGGGCGGGAACAGCCAAGCGTGCCAAGCGACCTGCAGCAGCGCGAGTGCCGCCCACGCGGCGGAACCGATCCGTTGCGCCCACCGCGCGTTCATGGCGTCGCCGCGAGTCGCCTCGCCACGTCGGCCACCCGCCGGCCCAGCGCCCGGGCCAGTTCGCGCTCGTCGTCGCTGATGGGATTCCCGCCGTCGACGCCGCTCACGTGGCTGGCGCCATACGGCGTGCCGCCGGTGCGGGTGGCGTTGAGTGCCTTTTCGGTGAAGGGAATCCCGACCACGAGCATGCCGTGGTGGAGCAATGGCAGCAGCATCGACAGCAGCGTCGATTCCTGGCCGCCATGCATCGTGGCCGTGGAGGTGAACACCGCGCAGGGCTTGCCGACCAGCGCGCCGGAAACCCATTCCGCCGGCGTGGAATCGAGGAAGTGCTTCATCGGCGCGGCCATGTTGCCGAATCGCGTCGGGCTGCCGACGATCAATCCCCCGCATTCGTGCAGGTCCTGCAGTTCCACATAAGGTGCGCCGCCCTCCGGGACCGGCGGCTGTGCGGTTTCGGTGACCGGCGCCACGGGGGGTACCTGGCGCACCCGTGCGTGCACGCCCGCCACTTCCTCGATGCCGCGCGCGATCAGGCGCGCAAGTTGCGCGACATGGCCGTTGCGGCTGTAGTACACGACAAGAATGTCCATCGAAGATCCTTGCGGGGCGGGAGCGCATCGCCGCCGCCGAAAGTCGTCCATGGTCGCATACACCGCGCGTCGCGGGTACCGGCCTCGGCGGAAGCCGCGCCGCGTGCGGCGCGTGGCACAGCCTGCGGTCATGCTTTCCGGTGCCGATTGCACTAGGCTCGCAGCGTGAGCCCCCGGTCCGCCAGCGCATGGCATGAACGCCGCAATCGCCTGCGGGCGTTCGGGCATTTCCTCTGGCGGCGCTTCCGCGACGACAACTGTTTCGAGACCGCCGGCGCGCTGTCCTACACGACCTTGTTCGCGATCGTGCCGCTGTTGTCGGCGGTGCTGGCGATGCTGTCGCTGTTCCCCGCGTTCGCGTCACTGCGGGATACCCTGTCGAACTTCATTTTCCGCAGTTTCGTGCCCGGTGCCGGCGATACGATCCAGGGTTACCTGCTGAAGTTCGCGGACAACGCGAGCAAACTCACCGTGGTCGGGATCATCGTGCTGCTGGTGAGCGCGCTGTTGATGATGGCGAGCATCGAGGATCGGCTGAACCGGATCTGGCGGGTCCCGGTCCGCCGCAAGGGTGGGTCGCGTTTCCTCATGTACTGGGCGGCGTTGACGCTCGGACCGGTGCTGATCGTGCTGGCGGTCGCGGCGAGTTCGTGGGTGTTCGCCCAGCCGTTCCTCGCGGGCGCCAGCCAGCCCGGTGTATTGGGATTGAGCGTGATCAAGCTGCTGCCGTTTGCCAGCACCTGGGCCGGCTTGGCGCTGATGTACGCGCTGGTTCCCAATCGACGGGTCCGCAAGCGCGATGCAATCGTCGGTGCCCTCGCCGCCGCAATGTTGTTCGAACTGGCCCGCTTCGTATTCACCTGGTACGTCAGCGGCATCGCGAACTACAACCAGGTCTATGGCGCGTTGGCGGCGATCCCGATTTTCCTGATCTGGGTATTCGTGTCGTGGGTGATCGTGCTGCTGGGTGCGACGCTGACCGCGGCCCTGACCGCCTTCGAGTACCGGACCGAGGACGAGCTGCTGCCCGAAGGCTGCGAGTTCGTGGGCTTGCTGCGCGTGCTGCAGCGGTTCGCCGCCGCGCAGCGGAACGGAGATGGCCTGCGCGAAGCAATGTTGCTCGAGTGCGAAACCTTCCTGACGGCCGACCTGCTGCAGCGCTACCTCACCAACCTGCGCGAGGCGGGCTTGATCCAGCGGGACGAGTCGGGGGCGTGGGTGCTGGTGCGCGACCTCAACAGCGTGCACCTCGGCGACCTGTTCCGGATCGGTGGTTACCGTCTTCCGACCGACGCGTTGTCGTTGCAGGCCGCGGCGCGCGGACTGGCACCCGAGGCGCTCGACGTGTTGCTGCGCGCGGTGTCTTCCGAGCGGTCCAACCTCGCCCATCCGCTCAGGTCATTGTTCACCGCGCACCCCAAGGGTGCTGTCGAAGGAGAGCCGTCGTGACGTGTTCCAGCTTCCGCTCCGCATCCATCGCACTCGTCTTGCTGCTGGCCTGCGGCCTCGCCGCGGCCGCGACGCCCGCGCGTCCGGGCCTCACCGTGAAGACGCTGGACGGCAGGACCTTCGACCTCGCCGGCGAGCGCGGCCAATGGGTGATCGTCAACTTCTGGGCCACCTGGTGTTCGCCTTGCATCGCCGAGATGCCGGCGATCTCGAAATACGTGACCACCCACAAGCACGTCACCGCGATCGGCCTCGCCTGGGACCACAGCCCGCGCAGCGACATCGTGGAGTTCGCCCGAGAGCACCCGGTCGACTATCCGCTCGCCGTGCTCGACCCCGACCATCCGCCGAAGGGCTTTCCCGCACCCGCGGCGCTGCCGACCACGTACCTGATCACGCCGGATGGAACCGTCGCGAAGCAGTTCCTGGGGCCGATCACCGCGGAATCCCTGGATGCCGCGATCGACGCGCACGGATCCTGAAGGGATGGCCTGCGTGCGATTCCTGGTGGCGGGTCGGGTGCAGGGCGTGTTCTTCCGCGCCTCCACCCGCGAGCAGGCACTACGGCTGGGGCTCTCCGGGCACGCGAAAAACCTGGTCGACGGACGCGTGGAAGTCGTCGTATCGGGGAGCGACGTGGCCGTGACGGAGCTCGAGAGCTGGTTGCACGAAGGCCCGCCCGCGGCGCGCGTGGAATCGGTCGAGCGCGAGGCGATGCCTGAGCAGACATTGCGTGGATTCGAAACGAGATGATGGCGAGGCCCAGGATCGTACAAGGAGCGGCCCATGGCCGCGACGCGGCGGCAACAAGGTCTCGGGCATGGGCCGCTCCAGCAAGATGGTCCGTGCACCCCGTCAGTGGCTTCAGCGTTCGCCAAGCCTCGGGATGAGCCCCGCGAGGTTGCAGGGTCTTGTGCGGGCGTCGAGCTGCGCGCGCAGCAGCTTGTCCCACGCGGTGCGGCAGGCCGAGGTCGAACCGGGCAGCGCGAATACGAAGGTCCGGTTGGAAAGCCCCGCGAACGCACGCGACTGCAGGCTGGATGTGCCGATCTCCTCGAAGCTCACGGCGCGGAACAGCTCGCCGAAGCCCGGCATCTCCTTGTCCAGCAGCGGCAGCACCGCTTCGGGCGTCGAATCGCGGCCCGTGAAGCCGGTGCCGCCGGTGATCAGCACGCCATGCACGTCCGCGTCCGCGATCCACGCGGCGACCTGTGCCCGGATCGCGTAGCGATCGTCGCGCAGCAATTTGCGTTCGTGCAGATGGTGTCCGGCCTCGGCCAGCGCGTCGACGAGGAACTCGCCGGAACTGTCGTTCTCCAGGGTGCGCGAGTCCGAGACCGTCAGCACCGCGACGTTCAGCGGAAAGAATTCGTCCTTGGCGCTCATCGGTGCAGCTTACCAGCCGGTTCCGGGTTCCTGCGGCAGGATCGCCTCCGGCGCCTCGCCATTGGCGTGCCGCTGGTGCATCGCCCGCAGCAGCGTCGCGAAGTCGTTTGCGTAAGCGCGCATGTCGAACAGGCCCGAGGCTTCTCGCTGCGCCGCGAGGTGATCGCGCAGGGCAGCCAGTACCGAGCGATCGTTGCCCAGGCGGGCACCCGTGGCGACGAATGCATCGTCGTCGGTGGCGATGAGTTCCGGCATGCCGAGATGATGGTTGAGGCTGCCGGCGACACGCGATGCGAATGTCTCGCCCGGACGCGTCAGGACCGGGCAGCCGGCCCAGATCGCATCGGAGGCGGTGGTGTGCGCGTTGTAGGGGTTGGTGTCGAGGAACAGGTCGGCCAGGCGGTAGCGCGCGAGGTGTTGCAGGTGCGGAAGCCCGCGCGAGAACACCAGCCGTCCCGAATCGATGCCGTGGGTGCGGGCCGCTTCGCGCAGCCGCTCGTCGGCGTCGCGGCCCGCGTCGAGCAACCACAGCACGCTGCCGGGCACCTCGCGCAGCACCCGGCACATGCGCGCGAAACTCGCGGCGTTGAATTTCCAGGCGTTGTTGAAGCTCGCGAATACCACGGCATCGTGGGGCAGTCCGAACGACGCGCGCGTCGGCGGTTCGGCGACCCGGCGGTTCGGGTCGGACGGCTGGTAACAACGCGGCAGGTACGCGACGGCTTCCGAGTAGAAGCGGCGCGCGGAGTCCGGGACCAGGAACCGGTCGGCGATCAGGTAGTCGATGTAGGGCGCGCCGGAGGTGCCGGGATACGCCAGCCAGTTGGCCTGCACCGGCGCGGGCCTGAGCGCGAACACACCCGGTACCGCGCCCGCGCACCAGCCGTCGACGTCGACGAGGATATCGATGTGGGCATCGTGCACGCGCTGCGCGATCGCCGGCGGGGCCAGGTCGTGCAGGTCGTGGAACGCGTGCGCGGCGCCGGCGAGGCGCTGCCGGATCGGACTGCCCTGGTCAGGAGTGGTCGCGACGAGATGCAATTCGATACCGTCGCGCCTGCCGAGTTCTTCGAAGAACGCCGCCGTCAGGATCGCGGTGGCGTGCGGTACGCCGCCGGGCGCGCCGAAGCCGGCCGACACGAACCCGACCTTGAGTGGCGAGCCCGTGGCGCGCGGCGCCTGCTCGAAACGCAGGCGCTCGCGTAGCGGCTGCATGTCGCGCACGACCTGCGCGGCGCGTGCGCGTGCGCAGGCGAGTTGCTCGGCCGGCGTCGCGTCTTCGGCGAGGAACGCGAACGGATCGACATTGCCTTCGCCGCGGGCGACACGCGCGCGCTGCCTGGCGCCCAGCGGTTCCGCGCCGGCCCAGTCGTACGTGCGCCGCAGCACGAACAGCAACTGGCCTTCCGCGAACGGAAGGTCCGGATCGAGTTGCAGCGCGCGACGGTACAGCGTGGCAGCTTCCGCATAATGGTGCTGCTCGTCCGCCATCAGGGCCGCCTGGTAAGGTAGCTCCGCAGCGCCGGGGGCGAGTTGCGCGCCTTGCAGGTACGCCGCCTGCGCCTCGGCGAAACGGTGGCGGCGATGCAGGACGTGGCCGAGCAACAGGTACAGTTGTGGATGCGGCCGGGCGGCAAGCAGGGAACGCAAGCGCGCCTCCGCCTCGTCCAGCATGCCAAGCGAAATCTCGACGGCAGCGAGATTGGCGCTCGCCCCGAAATGACCGGGTGCTGCGGCGAGCGCCGCCAGGTATTCCTCGCGCGCTCGGCTGTCGTCGCCGGCCGCACGCAGGGCATTCGCCAGATTGTTGCGGAGGGCAGGGTCGTCGGGCCGCGCCCGCATCACCCGTTCCAGCAAGGCGACCGCGCCGGCGGCATCGCCGAGCGCGAGCAGGGCGCTCGCGAGGTTGCTGCCGGCTTCCAGGTTGTCCGGCTGCAGGCGAAGCGCCGTTTCCAACGCGTCGCGCGCCTCGGCGCCGCGGTCCAGCATCAGCAATGCAATACCGTGCAGGCGCGCGGCTTCGGAAGCCTCGGGGTGCGCGGCGCGCGCGTCGGCGGCCAGGCGTTCTGCGGCGGCGGCTTCACGGCGTTCCAGCAATCCGGCGATGTTCGCGAGGCGTGTGCCGAGCTCCGCGCTGTTCATGGCGCCTCGCCGAGCGCCGCGAGTGCTTCGGCGTGCGATTCCCGGGCCAGTGCCCCGACCAGCGCGTCGAGGTCGCCATCGAGGATTTGCGGCAACTGGTGCAGCGTGAGGTTGATGCGGTGGTCGGTGACCCGGCCTTGCGGGAAGTTGTAGGTGCGGATGCGCTGGCTGCGGTCGCCCGAGCCGACCTGCAGCTTGCGCGTGGCGGCCTGCTGCGCGGCCTGCTCGGAGCGTTGCGCGTCCAGCAGGCGCGCCTTCAGCAGCGACAGCGCGCGCGCACGGTTCTTGTGCTGGCTGCGTTCGTCCTGGCATTCCACGACGATGCCGGTCGGCAGATGGGTGATCCGGATCGCCGAGTCGGTCTTGTTGACGTGCTGGCCGCCGGCGCCGGATGCGCGGAAGGTATCGACCTTGAGGTCGGCGTCGCGCACGTCCACGTCGGCGATTTCCGCCTGTTCGGGAAGGATCGCGACGGTCGCGGCGGAGGTGTGGATGCGTCCCGACGCTTCGGTGACCGGTACGCGCTGCACCCGATGGGTGCCGGATTCGAACTTCAGTGCGGCGTAGGCGCCACCGCCTTCGATCCGCGCGACGGCTTCCTTGTAGCCGCCGTGTTCGCCCTCGTGGGCGGACATCAATTCGGTGCGCCAGCCGCGCCGCTCGGCGTAGCGCAGGTACATGCGCAGCAGGTCGCCCGCGAACAGCGCGGCTTCGTCGCCGCCGGTGCCGGCGCGCACCTCGAGGAACAGGTTGGCGTCGTCCAGCGGGTCGCGCGGCGTCAG
>DASSOQ010000056.1:0-2472 GCA_035700365.1 Rhodanobacteraceae bacterium
ACGTAGTCCTCGCCGTCCTGCGGCAGGTCGTAGTTGAAGACGTGGGTGACATCGGGGATGTGCAGTCCGCGCGCCGCGACGTCCGTCGCCACCAGAAGGTCGATTTCACCCTTCTTGAAACGCTCCATCAGTCGCTGGCGCTTGGCCTGCGGCACGTCGCCGGACAGGGCGCCGACGCGAAAGCCCTGCCGCGACAGCCGCTGCGTCACCCGTTCGGCGGCGGCGCGCGTATTCACGAACACGATGCTGCGCTGCTGGCCGCTGTGCTCCAGCAGGTTCAGGAGCAGCGGAAGCTTTTCTTCCTTGGCGGGGAAGAACACCTGCTGGCGAACGCGGTCGGCGGTCACGTGTTCGGTTTCGACGCTCAGCTTTTCGGGCTGGTTCATGTGCTCGTAGGCGAGCTCCAGCACCCGGTAGGAAAGCGTGGCCGAGAACAGCATGCCCTGGCGTTCCTCGCGCGGGGGCATCTTGCGCAGGAGATAGCGCACGTCCTTGATGAAGCCGAGGTCGAACATCCGGTCCGCCTCGTCGATCACCGTCGCCTCGACCGCGCGGAAACTGAAGACGTGCTGCTTGAAGTAGTCGATCAGCCGGCCGGGCGTCGCGATGATCACGTCGCAGCCGTCGCGCAACTGCTGGCGCTGCTTGTCGTAGTCCACGCCGCCGTAGATGAGCGCGAAGCGCAGGCCGGTGTGGCGGCCGATCGCGCGCGCGTCCTTGTCGATCTGGATCGCGAGTTCCCGGGTGGGCGCCACGATCACGGCGCGCGGATCGTTGTCCTTGCGCTCGGGAATCGCGGCCCGGGTCAGCAGGCGGTTCATCACGGCGACGAGGAACGCGCAGGTCTTGCCGGTGCCGGTCTGGGCCTGGCCCGCCACGTCGCGCCCGGCCAGCGCGACCGGCAGGGTCAGCGCCTGGATCGGCGTGCAACGGGTGAAGCCGCAATCGGCGAGGCCGGCGGCGAGATGCGGGTGCAGTTCGAACTGTTCGAAGAAGGTGTCGGTGAGAACTTGGTCGGCCACGTGGTTTGTCAGTCGGAAAGGGGGTACCGCCGTTGCCGGCAGCCGGCGCGCGGGCCGGTGCCGCATCTGGTCCAGGCGTCGGGTTGCGGTGGAATGCCGCTCGACGTGGCAGGGCACTTCGCGAAGCTCGGCAGGCGAAATGCACAGGCGGAGCGTCTATAGTAGCAGGATGCCGGCCCGATCCGCCTTGCAATGCGGCGGGCGGCCCCAAGATTGTCCCCGTCCCCCACCCCAGGTCTTCCCATGAGCGAAAACATCACCCACGTCAAGGACTCCGATTTCGACGCCGAAGTGCTGCAATCCGAAAAGCCGGTGCTGCTGGATTTCTGGGCGGAATGGTGCGGGCCGTGCAAGTCGATCGCGCCGATGCTCGAGGACATCGCCAAGGAATATGCCGGGCGGGTCAAGGTCGTGAAGATCAATATCGACGAGAACCAGAAGACCCCGATGTCCTATGGCATCCGCGGCATCCCGACGCTGATGATGTTCAAGGGCGGCAAGGTCGAGGCCACCCAGATCGGGGCCGTGGGCAAGGGCCAGTTGACACAGATGATCGACAAGGTTGTCTAGACCCCAGGGCGGCTCCACTCGCGATCGCGGATCCGCGATCGCATGCACTCGTGTGCTGTCCCGCATGAACCTTTGCATCGTCATTCCGGGGCCGTGGGGCTTTGCCCGGGAGTCCATGCTCCGCCCACGCCGGAAACCCTGGATGGCGGATCTCGCCCCCGTCGTGGGCTCGTCCGGACTGACCAATGATGTTCGGGACACCATGCCAGCTTGGTGGGGCGGCCAGGCCGCCGCCTGAACCCCCGCTCACGCAGCGCTTGTGCACCGGCGCCGCGCAATGCTAAATTGATTTCCGGCTGGTGGTGCTTTTGCCCAGCCCCCCTTCTTTTTTCTCCTCCCGCGCCCAGGCGCCGACGAGGCTTATCCCGTGTCAGATAGCGAAAACACCGTAAAGGGCGAGGACGCCCGCGCGTCCGCCCCTGCTCCCGAATCCAACGGCTCGGTTGGCAACGACAGCGGCGAAAGCCAGTCGCAGCAACGCGGCAATCGACCCGAACGTGGTCGCCGGCGCCGCGGCCGCCACTCGCGCAGCGGCAACGGCCAGGGCGGCAACGCCAACGGCCTGCCCGCCGACGTCAGTGGCGACGAAGCCGACGCCGGCGATCCCGATCGCCTGATCAACCTCACCGAACTGAAGCGCAAGAATTCGGTGAAGCTGCTGGAGATGGCCGAAGAACTCGGCATCCAGGAAGGCGTCGCCCGCGCCCGCAAGCAGGACGTGATCTTCAACATCCTGCGCGCCCACGCCAAGTCCGGCGGCAGCATCTGGGCCGAAGGCGTGCTGGAAATCCTGCAGGACGGCTTCGGCTTCCTGCGCTCGCACGACGAGTCCTACCTCGCCGGCCCCGACGACATCTACGTGTCGCCCTCGCAGATCCGC
>DASSOQ010000057.1:0-15768 GCA_035700365.1 Rhodanobacteraceae bacterium
ATGAAATCCACGCCGTCGATTGTCGAATTGACCATGTGGCCCACGGCATTGCCGCCGCCGCCGCCCACGCCGATCACCTTGATCACCGCATTGGGTGCGAGTTTTTCCACCAGTTCGAACATTGCCCGTCCTCCGTGCTGCCGTTGTCATGCCGCTGTCGTAATGCCCTTCCGTTTCGAAAGGTCCGGCTCCTCGTGAGCCTTGGCGCCGCGACGCCCATCGAGCCCGTTCCGTCCACGGACGGGCCGCGAATCTAGAAATTCCTGGAAAGCCAGCCCTTCATCTTGCCGATCGCGCCAGCCACGCTGTCGCCCACCGCGCCGCCCATCACCCGGCTGCCCGCCCCTTCGCGCGAACCGTGCAGCAGGAGCCCGATGCCCGTCGCGTTGGCCGGGGTCGCGATCACTTCGGTGGCGCCGGTGACGTGCTGCGGCGAGCCGAGCCGCACCATCTTGTGGAAGACCTCCTCGGCGAGGTACAACGCGCCTTCGATGCGGGACCCGCCGCCGGTCAGCACCACGCCCGCCGCGAGCAGGTTCTCGTAGCCGGAGCGGCGCAGTTCGTCCTGCACCATCTCGAAGATTTCCTCGTAGCGCGCCTGGATCGACTGCGCGAGCGCCTGCCGCTGCAGGCGCCGGGGCGGCCGGTCGCCCACGCTCGGCACCTGGATGGTTTCCTCGCCGCGCGCCATCTGGGCCAGCGCGCAGCCGTACTTCACCTTGATCTCCTCGGCATTCGCGGTCGGGGTCTGCACGTACTGCGAGATGTCGTTGGTCACCTGGTCGCCGCCGACCGGCAGCGACTTGGTGTAGCGGATCGAGCCGTGGGTGTAGATCGCGATGTCGGTGGTGCCGGCACCGAGGTCGACCACGCAGACGCCGAGCTCGCGTTCGTCCTCGGTCAGGACGGCCTTGGACGCCGCCACCGCCGCGGGCACCAGGTCGTCCACCTGAAGCCCGCACCGCTGGATGCACTTGGTGAGGTTCTGCACCGCCGAAGCCGCGCCGGTCACGAGATGCACGCCGGCTTCCAGGCGAACGCCGCTCATCCCGACCGGGTGGCGGATGCCGTCCTGGCCGTCGATGCGGTATTCCTGCGGTTCCTTGTAGAGCACCTTGCGATCGGCCGAGATCGGCACCGCGCTGGCCGATTCCAGCACCTGGTCGAGGTCGCCGGCACCGACTTCGCGGTCGCGGATCGCGGCGGCGCCGCGCGAGTTGTGGGTCTCTAGGTGGCTGCCGGAAATCGAGGCGCATACCGAGCGGATGTCGCAGCCGGCCATCTGTTCGGCTTCCTCGATCGCGCGCTGGATCGAATGCACGTTGGAGTCGATCTCGACGACCACGCCCTTCTTCATGCCGCGCGATGTGTGGCTGCCGAAACCGATCACCTCGACCGGCTCGCCCGGCAGGTATTCGCCGACGATCGCCATCACCTTCGAGGTGCCGATGTCGAGGCCGACCACGAGGTTCTTGTCGCTCTTGCGGTTCATGGGTCTAAACGTTTCCGTCAGCAGCATGGGGAGCACCATTCGTTGGATTCGGGGGAACGGCGGGCGCGGGTTCCGGCCAGCGCACCGCGAAGCCATTGCTGTAGCGAAGGTCGGCGTACACGAAACCGTCGCTGCGCCCGCGCATCAGCACGGGGAGCGCCGCGGCGAAGCGCGCGAGCCGCTGGTCCGGGCGGTCGCCACCCACGGCGACCCGCCCGCCGTTGGAGAGCACCAGCGTCCAGCTGCCGCGCTCGGCGAGATCGACCTGTTCGACGCGCAGGCGGTACGGCGCGAAATCGGTTTCGGCGGTGCGGTAGAACGCCATCACGTCGGCGACGCGATCATCGGGCGCATTGAAGCGCGGCAAGCCGTGCACGATGCCGGCGTCCGGCACCTTGAAGATCCGGCCGTCCCGATCGAGCAACGCGTCGTCGCCCCAGTGCGCGATCGGCTGGATCTCGGCAATCGTGATGTCCAGCGCATCGGGCCAATGCTTGCTGACCTCGACCCGGCCCACCCACGGCAGCGCGGCCACGGCGTCGCGCACATGGTCGAGGTCGACCGCGAAGAAACCGGATCCGAGCGCGGGCGCTACCGCGGCGCGCACTTGCGCGGCGCTGACGTGCCGGAACGTCGCGTGCACCTGCAGTTGCCGAACCGGCCAGCGGTCCGAGGCGAACCAGCCCTCGAGCACGCCCACCACCGGCAGCGCGATCAGCGTGAGCGCGATCAGCCAGGCTGCGAGGCGCAGGGAGACGATCCCGTGGACGGGCGCAAGGCGCATCATGGAGCGCCTCCCTCACCCGGGGTCCGGGAACCGGAAGCGGGGAACGCGGGTTGGGAAGCGCTCCCTCCTGTTGTGCCCCCTTCCCTGTTCCCTGTTCCCGCTTCCTGGTCGAAGCTCGTTTCCAATACCCGCCAACACAACTCGGCGTAGTCCATCCCGGCCGCGGCCGCCGCCTTCGGCACCAGCGAGTGCGAGGTCATGCCGGGCGCGGTGTTGACCTCCAGCAGCCAGGGATGGCCCTGCGCGTCGCGCATCATGTCCACGCGGCCCCAGCCCGAGCAGCCGAGCGCGTCGAAGGCTTGCAGCGCCAGCGCCCGCAACTCCGCTTCGGCCTCGCCCTCCAGCCCAGGGCAGATGTATTGGGTGTCCTCGGCGACGTACTTCGCGTTGTAGTCGTAGTACTCACCCTTCGGCACGATCCGTATGCTGGGCAGCACCTCCCGGCCGAGGATCGAAACGGTGAATTCGCCACCCTCGATCAGCGTCTCCATCAGGAGATCGCCCGGATAACGCTGGGCGAGCGCAACCGCGCCATCGAGATCGCGTTCGTCGAATACCCGCGATACGCCGACACTCGATCCCTCGCTGGCCGGTTTCACGATCAGCGGGAAGCCCACAGCGCGCGCGGCTTCGTGGATCGAGCTGCCGACGGCAGCCCGCGGCAGCGGCACGAACTTCGGCGTGGGCAGGCCCAGCGCGGTCCAGATCCACTTGCTGCGCACCTTGTCCATCGACAGCGCCGAACCGAGCACGCCCGAGCCGGTGTAGGGAACGTGCAGCGAATCCAGCGCGCCCTGCAGCACGCCGTCCTCGCCGCCGCCGTGCTGGCCGTGCAGGATGTTGAACACCCGCGCGAAATGCCCGGCGCGAACAGCATCCAGCAGCGCCGGGATGCCGTCGATCGCGTGCGCATCCACGCCGCGGCTCTTGAGCGCCTTGAGAACGCCGCGCCCGGAATCCAGCGAGACCTCGCGCTCGGCGGAACTGCCGCCCATCACGACGGCGACGCGGCCGAAGTCGCGGGGATCGGTGAAGCGGGAACGCGAAACGGGGAACGGCGATGCGGAAGAACCCAGCACCTCCTGTTCCCTGTGCCCTGTTCCCTGTTCCCGATTGCCAGGCTGCACGGCCATCACGCGCCACCGTCCGTCTTCAGGTCGCCGCCCTGCGCCAGCTCCGCCGCCGCTGCGCCGATGTCGCCGGCGCCGAGCAGCAGCACCAGGTCGCCGTCGTGCAGCAGGGCGGGCAGGGTTTCGCGCAATTCGCGCGGATGGTCGATGAACACCGGATCGACCTTGCCGCGGGCGCGCACCGCCCGCGCCAGTGCGCGGCCGTCAGCGTTCGCGATCGGCGTTTCGCCCGCCGGGTACACGTCGGTCAACACCAGCGCGTCGGCCTCGCACAATACCGCCGCGAAGTCGTCCATCAGGTCGCGGGTGCGGGTGAAGCGGTGCGGCTGGAACACGATCACCAGCCGCCGGTCGGGCCAGCCCGCGCGCGCGGCCTCCATCACCGCCGCGATTTCGCGCGGGTGGTGGCCGTAGTCGTCGACCAGCATCACCCGGCCATCGTCGACCGCCAGCTCGCCGTTGATGTGGAAGCGCCGGCCGACCCCCTGGAAGCGTTCCAGCGCGCGCGCGATCGCGAACGGCTCGATGCCGAGGTGCCAGCCCAGCGTCGCCGCGGCCAGCGCATTGAGGACGTTGTGGCGACCCGGCAGGTTCAGCGTGACCGGCAACGGCGGCTGGCCGGGCAACTGCAGGTCGAAGCGCATGCAGGGGCCTTCCGCGCGCAGGTTGGCACCGCGCACGTCGGCCGCGCGATCGATCGCATAGGTGAGCGTCGAGCGCGGCGTCCGCTGCGCGAGTTCCGCGACGTCCGGATCGTCCACGCACAGCACCGCGAGGCCGTAGAACGGCAGGCGATGCAGGAAATCGACGAACGCCTGCTTCAGCTCGGCGTAGTCGCCGTGGTAGTGCTCGAGGTGGTCGGCATCGATGTTGGTGACGATCGCCGCGACCGGCGAAAGCATCAGGAACGAACCGTCGGATTCGTCGGCTTCGGCGACCAGGTAATCGCCCGCGCCGAGCCGCGCGTGCGCGCCGGCGGACAGGAGTTGCCCGCCGATCACGAAGGTCGGGTCGTAGCCGGCTTCGGCAAGCACGCTGGCGACCAGGCTGGTCGTGGTGGTCTTGCCGTGGGTGCCGGCCACAGCGATGCCGCGCCGGAAGCGCATCAGCTCACCCAGCATTTCCGCGCGCGGCACCACCGGGATGCGGCGCGCGCGCGCGGCGAGGAGTTCCGGATTGTCGGGCTTGATCGCGCTGGATACGACGACCGCATCGACGTTCCTGACGTGTTCGGCGGCGTGGCCGATCGCGACGTCCACGCCCATCTTCGCCAGCCGCTCGGTCACCGGCGATTGCGCGCGGTCGGAACCGGATACGTCGTAGCCCAGCGTGTGCAGCACCTCGGCGATGCCGCTCATGCCGGCGCCGCCGATGCCGATGAAATGCACGTGGCGGAAGCCCTGCATGATGTCCCCGTGCGGGGGCAGGCGGTGCGGCGTCATGCGGCCACCTCCAGGCAACGCTGCGCGATCACGTCGGCGGCATCGGGTTTCGCCAAGGCACGCGCGGCGTTCGCCATCGCGAGCCGCTCGACGGCGTCGCCCAGCAGGCGCTCCAGCAGTGCCGCGAAGCGCGGCGGTTCGAAGTCGCGGTCCTGCACCAGCTCCGCGGCGCCGGCAGCAACGAAGCCTTCGGCATTTTTCGTCTGGTGGTCGTCCACCGCGTGGGGGAACGGCATGAGGATCGCGCCGAGTCCCGCGGCCGCGAGTTCCGCGAGCGTCAGGGCACCGGCGCGGCATACCACCAGGTCCGCCCACGCGTACGCCGCCGCCATGTCGGCGATGAAGGACTCCACCTTCGCGCGCACGTCCGCGCCCGCATACGCTGCGCGGGTGGCCTCGAGGTGCGCCTCGCCGCACTGGTGCCACACCTCCGGGCGGCTGTCGCACGGGATCAGCGACAGCGCCTTCGGCAAGCCCAGGTTCAAGGTGCGCGCGCCGAGGCTTCCGCCCAGCACCAGCAGGCGCGGCGCGCCCGCGCGATCCGCAAAGCGTGTCGCAGGTCCAGGCAACGCGGTGATTTCGGTACGCACCGGATTGCCGGTCCACTCCGCGTGGACGCCCGGTGCGAACGCGTCCGGAAAGCCGCCCATCACCTTGCGGGCGCATTTCGCGAGGATGCGGTTGGTGAATCCGGGCACGCGGTTCTGTTCGTGCACCAGCAACGGCCGGCGCTGCAACCATGCGGCGATGCCGCCCGGCCCCGCCGCGTAGCCGCCCAGCGACAGCACGCTGCGCGGCCGGATGTCGCGCAGGACCCGCCACGCGGCCAGGATCGCCCGCAACAGCATCCAGGGCGCCGCGAGACGCACCGCCGCGCCCTTTCCGCGCAAGCCCGCAACCGGCACGGTGCGCATTTCGATCCGGTGGGCGGGCACGATGCGGTTTTCCATCCCGTCGCGCGCGCCCAGCCAAACCACCGGAACCTCGCGCGCGCCCAGTGCCGCCGCGACCGCGAGGCCGGGGAAGATGTGGCCGCCGGTCCCGCCGGCCATGATCAACACGGGCGCGTGCGCGTCATTCATGCACGCACCTCGTCCAGGCGGGGCTCGATGCGCTTGCGCGCGGCGAGCGGCAGCTCGGCAGCCGGCTTGCCGGCCGGCATGTCGTCGACGATCGGACCCGGCGCTCGGCGCGTCGCCATCCGCCGCGCATCTTCGGCGCGATGGATTTCGTAGCCGGCGCGCACCAGCACGCCCAGCATGATGCAGGTCATCAAGGTGCTGGAGCCACCCGAACTGATCAGCGGCAGGGTCAGGCCCTTGGTCGGCAGGACGCCGAGGTTCACGCCCACCGACACCAGCGCCTGCAGCCCGATCATCAGCGAAATCCCGGATGCGACGTAGCCCGCGCGATGCTGGCCCACTTCGATGCCGCGCAGGCCGAGTTGCAATCCGCGGCCCACCAGCAACGCGAACAATGCGAGCACGAACAGCACGCCGACGAAGCCGAGTTCTTCCGCGATCACCGCGAGGATGAAGTCGGTGTGCGCCTCGGGCAGGTAGAAGAGCTTCTGGACGCTGCCGCCGAGGCCGACGCCGAACCACTTGCCGCGCCCGACCGCGATCAAGGCCTGGGTCAACTGGAATCCGTCGTTGAACGGGTCCTTCCATGGGTCCAGGAACGAGGTCAAGCGCTTGACGCGGTAGTCGGTCGACAGCGCCAGCCACGAGCCGAGTGGCACCAGCGGCAGCCCCATGATCACGAGGTTGCGCATCCGCGCGCCGCCCAGCCACAGCATGCCGATCGTCACCACGCCGATCAGCGCGGCCGAGCCGAAGTCCGGCTGCGCGAGCAGCAGCACCGCGGTGAGACCCGCCACCGCCACCGGCTTGACCGCGCCCAGGAACTTCGTTTCCACGCTGTCGCGGTGGCGTACCAGGTAGCTCGCGACGTACAGCACCACCGTCAGCTTGGCGAGTTCGACCGGCTGGAACCCGGAGATCCCGAGATTGATCCAGCGCCGCGCGCCGTTGATGCGCATGCCGATATGCGGAATGAACACCAGCAACAGCAGCGCGAACGTGAAGACCATCAACCAGCCCGACCAGCGCTCCAGCGTGTTCAGTTCGATCCTGAGCGCGATCCAAAGCGCGATCGCCCCGCCCAGCGCGAGGAAGGTGACATGCCGCTCGAGGTAATAGAACTCGCCGATGTGGTGGCCGTCGGCCACCGCGATCGAACTCGAAGCCACCATCACGATCCCGAAGGCGGCCAGTCCGACGATCGCCAGCAGCAGCCACGGATCGTGCCGGCCGCGTGGGCCGGTCCGGCGGGTGGCTTGGGTTTGGCCGGGCCAGGAGATCATGCGGGCGTACCCAGGAACGCGGGAATGGGGAACGGGGAACGGGGAACGGAAATCGCGCGAGCACCGTGCTTCCTGGTCCCGGTTCCCTGTTCCCGCTTTTGCGATTCGTCCATCACCGCACCTTCAACGTCGCCAGGCCCACCAGCACCAGCACCACCGAAATGATCCAGAAGCGCACGATCACGCGCGGCTCGGGCCAGCCCTTCAGTTCGAAGTGGTGGTGGATGGGTGCCATCCGGAACATGCGCCGGCCGGTCAGCTTGAAGCTGCCGACCTGCAGCATCACCGAGGCGGTTTCGACCACGAACAGGCCGCCCATCACCAGCAGGATGATTTCCTGGCGCACGATCACCGCCACGCAGCCGATCGCGCCGCCGATCGCGAGCGCACCGACATCGCCCATGAACACTTGCGCGGGGTAGGTGTTGAACCACAGGAAGCCGAGGCCGGCGCCGGTCAACGCACCGCAGAAGACCGCGAGTTCGCCCGCGCCCGGGATCGAGGGGATCCCGAGGTAGGCGGAAAACACCGCGTTGCCCGCGAGGTAGGCGAACGCCCCGAGCGCCGCCGTCACCAGCACCGCGGGCATGATCGCGAGCCCGTCGAGCCCGTCGGTGAGGTTGACGGCGTTCGAGAAGCCGACGATCCACAGGTACGCCATCACGACGAAGCCGGCACCAAGCGGAATGACGACATGCTTGAACAGCGGCACGTACAGCGCCGTCGCGGCCGGCACGTCGGCCGTATGGAAAAGGAACAACGCCGCCCCGAGGCCCACGATCGATTGCGCGAGGTATTTCCAGCGCGCGATCAGCCCGTGCGGGTCCTTCAGCACCAGCTTGCGGTAATCGTCGTAGAAGCCGATCAGCCCGCAGGCGAGCGTCACGACCAGCACCACCCACAAATAGCGGCTGTGCAGGTCGCCCCACAGGATCGTGCCCACCACGATCGCGACAAGGATCAGCGCCCCACCCATCGTCGGCGTGCCTGCCTTGGCCAGGTGCGTTTGCGGGCCATCCGTGCGCACGACCTGACCGGCTTTCAGCGCGGTCAAGCGGCGGATCATCGCGGGCCCGAAGAACAGGGAAAAGAACAGCCCCGTCAGCGCCGCCATGATCGTGCGGAAGGTGATGTAGTCGAACAGCCGGAACGGACCGAAGTACTGTTCCAGCCAGTGGGCGAGCTCAAGCAGCATCCCGGTCGCCCCCCTTGTCGTTGGCGAGCAACGCGGAGACCACCCTCTCCATGCGCGACGAGTGCGATCCCTTCACCAGCACGCTGACGCCCGCGTGCAGGTCGCCGCGCAATGCCGCGATGAGCGCCGGCTGGTCGGGATGCACGAAACCGCCTGCGCCGAACGCCTCCGCCGCGCGCGCCGCCAGCGCGCCGACCGCGTACAACCGCGCGATGCCCTGCCCGCGCGCGGCGGCGCCCACCTCGGCGTGCAGGTCGCCGGCGCCCGCGCCGAGTTCAGCCATGTCGCCGAGCACCAGCCAGCGTTCGCCCGGCTGCAGCGCGAGCGTCGCGACCGCTGCCAGCGCGGAACCCGGATTGGCGTTGTAGCTGTCGTCGAACAGCACCCAGCCGGCGGGCGATGCATGTGGCAGCAAGCGGCCGCCGATCGGTTCCGCGGACTCGAGCCCGTCCACGATGTCTTGGAGCGCGGCGCCGGCAGCGTGCGCGAGCGCGGCCGCCGCCAGCGCATTGGCGATGTTGTGGCGCCCCGGCAGCGGGAGCCGCACCGCGGCGCGGCCGGCCGGCGTCACCAACGTGAATTCGCTCGCGTCCGGGCCGAGCTGCAGGTCTTCGCCCGTGACGTCGGCCCGCTTTTCCAGCCCGAAACGGAGTACGCGGCGCGCCCCCGCGAGCCCCGCGAAATAACTCGCGAACGCGTCGTCGGCGTTGATCACCGCCACGCCGTCGGGGGGCAGCGCCCGGTAGATGGCACCCTTGGTTTCGGCGATCCCTTCCAGCGAGTGCATCCGCTCGAGGTGCGCGGGGCCGATGTTGTTGACCAGGCCGATCCGCGGCCGGACGATCGCGGCGAGATAATCGATGTCGCCGGGCTTGCCGGCGCCCATTTCCAGCACCGCGTATTCGGTGTCGTCGGGCATTGCGAGCAGCGTCAACGGCACGCCGATCTCGTTGTTGAAGCTGGCGGCGTTGCTGTGGGTGCGGCCATGCCGCGCGAGGATCCGCGCGGTCAGCATCTTCACGCTGGTCTTGCCGTTCGAGCCGGTGATGCCGACCACGGTCACGTCGCGGCGCGCGCGCACGGCGCTCGCGAGGTCACCGAGCGCGTGCAGCGTGTCGGCGACCACGACCTGCGGCAGATCGGTATCGACCCGCCGCGATACCAGCACCGCCGCAGCACCCCGCGCCGCCGCCTGGGCCACATGGTCATGGCCATCGTGATGCTCACCCACCAGCGCAACGAACAGGTCGCCCGCCGCGAGCGTCCGGGAATCGGTGGAGATCGCGGCCACGGATGCGTCCGCCCCGCGCAGGCTGCCGCGCGTCCATACGGCGATTTCCGAGAGGCGCAGGTTCAGCACGGGCGTGCCTCCAGGGCGGCATGGGCCACCTGCAGGTCGTCGAACGGGCGCTTGACGCCGCCGCTCTCCTGGTAGGCCTCGTGACCCTTGCCCGCGAGCAGCACTACGTCGCCTTCGGCCGCTTGGGTCAGGGCGAGACCGATCGCGCGTGCACGATCGCGTTCCACGATCGCGCGCTCCGGTGCCCGCATGCCGGCGACGATCTGCGCGACGATCGCATCGCCATCCTCGCCGCGCGGGTTGTCATCGGTGACGATTGCGAGATCCGCGAGGCGCTCGGCGATCGCGCCCATCTCGGGGCGCTTGCCCGCGTCGCGCTCGCCGCCGCAACCGAACACGCACACGAGTTTTCCCGGGCAGTGCGCGCGCAGCGTCAGCAGCGCCTGCTCCAGCGCATCCGGAGTGTGGGAATAATCGACCACGACCAGCGGCAGGGCCCCGCCACCGATGCGGCTCATGCGGCCGGCCACCGGCTGCAGCGATTCCAGGGCCGCCGTGATCCGCGCAAAGGGAACGTCGAGCGCACCCAGCACGCCCGCGACCGCCAGCAGGTTGGCGACGTTGAAGCGGCCGAGCAGGCGGCTGCGCACGGTGCCGCCGCCCCAGGGCGTCACGAGTCGGAAATCGATGCCATCGGAATGGGTGTGTACGTCGCGTGCGCGCAGCTCGGCATCGTCGGTTCCGATCGCATAACGCAATGCCCGCACGCCGACCGGCAACTTCGCGGCGAGTTCGCGGCCGAACGCGTCGTCCACGTTGATGACCGCGACGCTCAGCCCGGGCCACTCGAACAGCCGGGCCTTGGCCGCCCCGTAGGCCTCCATCGTGTGGTGGTAGTCCAGATGATCGCGGGTGAGGTTGGTGAACACCGCGACGCCGAACCGCACGCCGTCGACGCGGTGCTGGTCGAGCGCGTGCGAGGACACTTCCATCGCGACGTGCGTGGCACCGGCTTCACGGAATTGCGCGAGCAGTCCGTGCACCCGGATCACGTCCGGCGTGGTGCGTTCGCCCTCGTGCAGCGCACCGTGCAGCCCCGCGCCGAGCGTGCCGATCGTGGCGGCACGATGGCCGAGCAGCGTGAACGCCTGCGCCAGCAACTGCACCGTCGAGGTCTTGCCGTTGGTTCCGGTGACGCCGACGACCGTCATCGAGGCGGAAGGGTCGCCATGAAAGCGTGCGGCGATTTCGCCGAGGTGGGTTCGGAGCTGGTCGACCCAGACGACGGGACCGGGGACCGCGGACCGGGGAGCGGTAGAGGCCGCAAGGGAGCCGGTTTCGGGTCCCCGGTTCCAGGTCCCCGGTTCCGGCTTTTCGGCCAGCACCACCACCGCGCCTCGCGCAACCGCAGCCGGCGCAAACTCGATCCCGTGATGCTTCGCGCCCGCCAGCGCGACGAAGGCGTCGCCGGCGCGCACGGCGTTCGAGTCCTGGGTGAGCCCTGAAACCGCGATGCCGCCGTCTTGCGCGGACGCGATGCCGCCCAGGAGTTCGGCCAAGGTCATCGCGCTCATGGCGTCGTCCCCTGCGCGCGGCGCGCGGTCGCCACCGCTTCGGGTGGTGGCGCAGACGGCGGCGCGGGCGTCACGGGCCCACCTGCATACCACTGCTGCACGTTGTCCGGCGGGATGTCGAGCAGGCGCAGCGCGCCGGTCATCACCTCGCGGAATACCGGCGCGGCCACCAGCCCGCCGAAATATTCGCCGCCGTGGCCGCCTGCGTCCCGGATGACCACCACGCCGACCAGGCGCGGATTGCCGGCGGGCACGATTCCGCAGAACAGCGCCGCGTAACGGTTGCGCGAGTAGCCTCCCGCGATCGCGAGGTGCGCCGTGCCGGTCTTGCCGGCGACGCTGTAATCGGCGATCGCGGCCTGCGGCGCGGTGCCTTCCGGGCTCACCACCGTGCGCAACATCGCCATCACTTCGTCGGAAATCTTCAGGGGTTCGACCCGGACGCCGGGGTTGTCGTCGCCCTTGATGAAGGTCGGGGTATGCCGGACGCCGCCGTCCGCGATCGCCGAATACGCCTGGGCAAGCTGCAACGCCGTCACGTTGAGCCCGTAGCCGAACGCGATGGTGGCCTTGACGAAATCGCCCCAGGTGCGCGGCGCCGGGATGTAGCCCGACACTTCTCCCGGGAAACCGCTGCCGGTGCTCGCGCCGAACCCGAACTGGTGCAGCACGCCGCTCATCTCCTGCGGCGTCAGCGTCAGCGAGATCTTGGAGGCACCGACGTTGCTCGAATAGGTGATGACGTGGCTGACGTCGATGCGTCCGTTGTTGCTGTCGTCGCGGACCGTATGGCCATCGATCATAAACCAGCCGGGGCCGGTATCGAGCATGGTGGTCGGCGTCCATTTGCCCGATTCCAGCGCGGTCGTGATCGTGAACGGCTTCATCGTCGAGCCGGGCTCGGTCACGTCGGTGACCGCGCGGTTGCGGCGCTGCGCGGCGGTGCTGCTGTCGAGGTCGTTCGGGTTGTACGAGGGCACGTTGACCATCGCGAGGATCTCGCCGTTGCGCGGATCCATGATCACCATCGAGCCGGAGCCCGCATGGCGCTTCAGCACGGCCTCGGAAAGCGCCGAGTAGGCGAGGTACTGGATGCGACTGTCGATGCTGAGGGTCAGGTCGTGGCCGGGCACCGGCGCGCGGATCTGCTCGACGTTTTCGACCACCCGGCCGAGGCGATCGCGGATCACCCGCTTTTCGCCGGGCTTGCCGGCCAGCCAGCCGTCGTAGGCGAGTTCCAGTCCTTCCTGGCCGCGGTCGTCGATGTTGGTGAAGCCGAGCACGTGCGCGGTTGCGGCACCGTCCGGGTAATAGCGCTTGTATTCGCGCTGGGCATTGACCCCGGGAATGTCCAGCGCCAGCACCGCCTGGGCGGCCTCGGGCGGCATCAGCCTGCGCAGGTAGACGAACTCGCGGTCACTGCGTTCCTGGAACTTGCGCGCAAGGTCGGTGGCGTTGACTCCGAGTGCCTTGGCGAGCTCGGGGATGCGCTCGCCGTGCTGCAACACCTGCTCCGGATTGGCCCACAGCGAGAGCATCGGCGTGGACACTGCCAACGGAGCGCCGTTGCGGTCGTAGATCGTGCCGCGGGAGACGGGAATCTCGACCTCGCGCAGGAAGCGCGCGTCGCCCTGCTGTTGCAGGAACGCCTGGTGCACCACCTGCAGGTCGACCGCGCGCGCGATCAACCCGATGGATGCGAGCGCGAGCACGCCGACCACCAGCGCGAGCCGCTTGCGCGGGTCGGGACGGCGCCGGCGCTGCGGCCGCGAGATCGTTTCGGGCGGGCGGCGCGGCTTCATTCGTGGACCATCTCCACGCTCGCGGGCGGCGGGCTGATCATGCCGAGCTGCCCGCGCGCGATTGACTCGATGCGCGAAGGACTCGCCCAGGTCGCCTGCTCGAGTTCGAGGCGCCCGAACTCCACGTTCAAGGCGTCGCGCTGGTTCTGCAGCTTCGAAAGTTCGACGAATGCGGCGCGGTCCTGGTGGCGCGCCCACACCACGGCGATCCCGCTCGCGATCACCGCCAGCAGCAGCACGCCCACCGCGAGGGCTCCAACGGTTTTCACGCGGCACCTTCCGCCGCCAGCTTTTCGGCGATCCGCAGCACGGCTGAGCGTGCGCGGGGATTGCGCGAGACTTCCGCGGAATCGGCCACCAGCTTGCGGCCGACCGCGCGCAGCGGCGGCCGCGCGGCCATCGGAGGCGGCGGCAACCCGCGCCGTACCGGCCCCGGTTGCGGCCCGCGGATGAACTGCTTGACGATGCGGTCCTCGAGCGAATGGAAACTGATCACCGCCAGCCGCCCGCCCGGTTTGAGGGCCGCCGCCGCCGCGGGCAGCGCGCGTTCGAGCGAACCGAGCTCGTCGTTGACCTGCAGGCGCAACGCCTGGAAGGTGCGGGTCGCCGGATGCTTGTTGCGTTCGCGCCGTCCCAGTGTGCGCTCGACCAGTTCGGCCAGTTCACGGGTGGTCGCGAGTGGCGCCTCTGCGCGGCGCGCGACGACCGCGCGGGCGATGCGGCGGCTCATGCGTTCCTCGCCGAAGCGGAACAGCACGTCGGCGATTTCGCGTTCGTGGGCGCGGGCGAGGAAGTCCGCCGCACTTTCGCCGGTAGTGGGATCCATGCGCATGTCGAGGGGCGCGTCGGACTGGAACGAAAAACCGCGGCCCGCGTCGTCGAGCTGCGGCGAAGACACCCCGAGGTCGAGCAGGATCCCGTCGAGCCCGCGACGCACGTCTTCCCAGGCGTTCATTTCGGAAAAATTGGCGTGCCGGATCGCGACCCGCGCATCGGCGCCGAATTCACGCATCGCGCAGGCGATCGCTTCGGGGTCGCGGTCCATCAGCAGCAGGCGGCCGTCAGCGCCGAGCCTTTCGAGGATCGCGCACGCATGGCCGCCACGCCCGAACGTGCCATCGAGGTAGCGCCCGCCCGGCTTCAGCGCGAGTCCGGCCAGCACCGCGTCCCGCATCACCGGGATGTGCATGAGCCCGTGGCTGCCCGTCATTGCCCGCGTCCCGTCCATCCGCCGCGCACGCCGCCTGCGCGCATGTGCCAACCACATCATCCGACCCGGCGCTGCCCGCCGTTCGCCGAATGCACGTATCACAACCGCAATCCCACCATTTCCTCGCTGACTTCCTCCTCGCCGATCGTCTGGTGGATCTTGGCGAGGTGAGCCTGTTCGCTCCACAGTTCGAACTTGTTGCCCATGCCGAGCAACACAGCCTTTTTCTCGATGCCGGATGCGGCCCGCTGGCTGGCCGGCAACAGCACCCGCGCGGCGCCGTCGAGTTCGACCTGCGCGGCCGCGCCCACCAGCTTCAGTTGCAGGTCGCGATGGACGCGCTTGACGCTGGACAATGCGTTGACCTGGTCGCGCACGCGCTCCCACTCCGGTTGCGGGAACACCCACAGGCATCCCGGCTCGAACGGGTTGTAGGTGATCACCAGCCGGCTGTTGCAGACGCGCGCGATCGGCTCGCGGTAGGCGGTCGGAATCGCCACCCGCCCCTTGTCGTCCACGCTGATCGCGGTTTCGCCCTGAAACATCGGATGGATTTCCCACGAATTCCCACAAAATCACACGTGGGCCCACCTTAGTCGCAGGGGATGAGACTGTCAAGCAATTTTTGCTTGTAGATCAAAGGGAAAGGCGAGGTTCTGACCAGATTTCAGGTGTCTTGTGAGCTACGTCAGCAAGGCCATTGAATCCAAAAGATTTGTCGTCACGACGCTTTTTTGGATTTGCCCCGAATGGTCGCCATGATGCCCACCGATCGTTCCTGCGTTCAGCCGCCGTACGGCTGAATCGAGCCAATCGCTTCTGCCGCAAGTCATGCGGCGGAAACCGCTTCGGGGGTTCCGCCCTCCGTATTGCGTGCGCAAGGCCCGACATTCAGCCGCCGGGATTCCGCGCATGCCATCAATTCCAAAAACCCGCTGGAACATCTGGTCGAAGCGGCTTTTGCGGAAAGCAACGCCAGGGATGGTCGGGTTGAAGCCACGTGGCGCGAGCAGCCTCATCGTGCTCGATGTCGACATGGCGCCGCCATCAGGGATGATGGCAAAGCTGTCGCGAAAGGTCGGGCCATGGACGGCCGGGGTGGAGTTGATGACCGGCCGACCCACATAACCGCGCACGCCGCGACGAAGCAGCGAGCACGGATGCGGGCAAAAACAATGGAGTCGGCCTGTAAGCCGGGTCCTGTGCGCCTTGCGGCGTGACAGTCATTCCTCTCGGCCCGTCGTCGCCGACGGGCTCAAGCAACCAACCCGGGAACGGCGCGGGCCACGCCATGGTTCCCCTATTCGGTCTTGCTCCAGGTGGGGTTTGCCGTGCCGGTCGGTTGCCCGACTCGCGGTGGGCTCTTACCCCACCGTTTCACCCTTGCCGGCCTTTCGGCTTAGGCGGTCTGCTCTCTGTTGCACTTTCCGTCGGCTCGCGCCGCCCAGGCGTTACCTGGCACCTTGCCCTG
>DASSOQ010000058.1:0-5625 GCA_035700365.1 Rhodanobacteraceae bacterium
CATGCCGCCTGTTCCCCCCGGCTCATGCGGCGTTCCGCGAAGAACCCGATCCGGCCGAGCGCTTCGGGCGATTCCTCCCAGTTATCGGCAGCTACCGCCAGTTCCTTGAATGCCAGGGCCGAGGGGCTGTCCGGCCAGGCATCGACGACGCCCATCTGGCGGCGGACCGCGCGGCGCAGGTGCTCGTCCTGGGGCACGACCCCGCAGAACTGCAGGCTCACGTCGAGGAAGCGATTTGTGACGCGTTCGAGCTTTTCGAACAGCTGCTGGCCGTGGCGGGCGTTGTAGACCATGTTGGCCACCACCCTGAAACGGCGTACGCCGCTCTCGCGGGCCAGCACCTTGATCAGCGCGTAGGCGTCGGTGAGCGAGGCCGGTTCGTCGCAGACCACCACCAGCACCTCGTCGGCGGCGACGCTGAACATGGAGACGTTGTCGGAGATCCCGGCTGCGGTGTCGACGATCAGGAACTCCGGCGGCTGCGGATACTCGTCGAACGCGCGGATCACCGCGGCGTATTCCGTGCGGGTCATGTCCACCATGCTGCGCTTGCCCGAAGTCGCCGGCACCACCTTCAGCCCGTGCGCGGCGGTGAGCACCAGGTCCGCGAGGCTGCATTCGCCGGCCAGCAGGTTGGCGATGTTGCACTTGGGCTGCAGGCCAAGCAGCACGTCCACGTTGGCGAGGCCGAGGTCGGCGTCGAGCAGCAGCGTGTCGTGCCCGGCCATTGCCAATGCCAGTCCCAGGTTCACCGAAACGCACGATTTCCCGACGCCACCCTTGCCGCCGGTCACCGCGATCACCCGCGGCGGCCGGCGCGCGGGCGGGTTCTGCGCGGTGTTCTTCAGTTCCTGCATGATGCGGTCCAGACCTTCTGCCTGATTCATGTGGCGGTTCCCTGCGCTCACGCCGCGGCGCCGGCCAGGCGCCCGAAGCGCTCGGCCATGTCGATATCGCTGCCGGCGTGGCCGGCGGGATGGTTACGGGCCGCACGGCAGACCAGTTGCCGCACGTCGGCGACGGCAATGTCTTCGGGTACGCGCTGGCCGTCGGTGGTGAAGTCCAGGCGCAGGCCGTGGCGGATCAGGACCGACAGCGCGCCACCCAACTGCGGGGCCTCGTCCAGCTTCGTGAGGATGCAGCCCGTGGGCATGAGCGGCAGGTAGGCCCGCACCGCCTCGTCCATCGCCCGTGCGTGGGCGTTGGCCGCCAGCACCAGCGTCGAGCGCATGTCGGGCTGCGCCGCGCGCAGGATGTCGAGCTGTCCCAAGAGGCGCGGATCGTGCGCGCCCATGCCGGCGCTGTCGACCAGCACCACGCTGCGATCCTTCAGGCGCGCCAGCAAGGGTCGGAGTTCGCCGGGTTGATGCACCTCGTAGACCGGCACGCCCAGCAGCCGTGCGTAATGGCCGAGCTGGGCGCCGGCGCCGATCCGGTAGTGGTCGGTGCTGATCAGGGCGACCCGGCCCGCGCCGTGGTGCAGGACCGCGTGCGCGGCGAGCTTGGCCACCGTGGTGGTCTTGCCCACGCCGGTGGGGCCGACCATGGCCACCACGCCGGCGAGGGTCGACAATTGCCGGCCGCCGGTGGTGATCCGCCCTGCGATCAGGCCGAGCGGGAGATAGCGCGCCTGTTCGGCCGAAAGGCCGTCCGGCAGCTCGTCGGCCACCGCGCTCGCGATATCGGCGTCCATGTCCATCCGGGTGAGCTGGCGCAGCACGCTCGCCTGGATCGGGTGGCGCCGGTTCATGTCGTTCCAGGCGAGGCTCGCGAGCTGCGTCTCCAGCATCTCGCGCAGGTTGCCGAGTTCCTGGCGCATGTCGCTGATCGCCGGCGACGGTTCGCCGCCGTTTCGGCCGGGCGGCGCGCAGGTCGATTCCTGGTGTTCGTCGATCGTCTCCCGCGCGCGCGGCGCAGGTTTCGGCGCGCTGGGGACAGGCGCCGCGTGGACCGCCGCTTCGCGCACCAGTGCCTCGTCGTAGTCGATGGCGGCAATGATCTCGATGCCTTCCTCGCAGCGCCGCGTGGACAGGATCACCGCATCGGGGCCCTGGTCGTCGCGGACCTGCTGCATGGCCTGGCGCATCGCCGGTGCCACGAATCGCTTGATCTTCATGGGTGACCCTTTGCCCCGCGGGCAGTCAATGGCTTGTTGTGTCGTGGCATGCGCATGTTGGTGTTCCGTGGGTGCTTCTGATGCAATTCCGGCTTGTTCGTCCGCTGGTCATTCGTAGCCCGGATGCAGGCGCATTGCGCCGGAATCCGGGATGACTCTCCCGGATTCCGCTGCGCTTCATCCGGGCTACCCGACGTTGTCGCATTCGCACCGATTCCGTTCTCACCGCCCCAATGCCGAGACGAGTCGCACGCGGCGGTTGTCCGGCACCTCGTTGTAGGCCAGCACGTGCAGCCCGGGCGAGACATGGCGCGTGAAGCGCGCCAGCCACGTCCTGAGCTGGGGTGCCACCAGCAGCACCGCCGGCTCGCCGGCCATCTCCTGGCGTTGCGCGGCTTCGGCCACGTTCTGCTGCAGCCGCTCGGCCAGTCCCGGCTCGACGGCGGCACCTGCAGGCCCACCGCCCTGGAGGGACTGAAGCAATATCTGTTCCAGCTCGGGGGCCAGCGTGATCACCGGGACCTCGCTTCCCAAGCCACTGATTTCCTGGACGATCTGGCGGCCCAGTGCGACGCGCACCTGCGCGGTGAGCGCGCCGGAATCCTGGCTCTGCCCGGCGTGCTCCGCCAACGATTCGACGATGCCGCGCATGTTCTTGATGGGCACGTGCTCGGCCAGGAGGTTCTGCAACACCTTGACCACCACGCCCAGCGACAGGCGCTTGGGCACCAGGTCCTCGACCAGCTTGGGAGCCTCGGCGGAAAGCCGGTCGAGCAGTTGCTGCACTTCCTGGTGCCCCAGCAGTTCGTGGGCGTGCGCCTGCAGCACGTGCGACAGATGGGTGGCGATGACGGTGGCCGCGTCGACCACGGTGTAATCGAGCGTCTGCGCGTGTTCGCGCAGGCCGGGTTCGATCCACACGGCTTCCAGCCCGAACGCGGGATCGCGGGTCGCGATGCCGTCGAGACGGCCGTGCACGCGGCCGGGATTGATCGCGAGCAGGCGCTCGTTGTGCACCTCGGCTTCGCCGACCGGTACACCCAACAGGCTGATCCGATAGTGGCTGGGCCCGAGATCGAGGTTGTCGCGGATGTGCACGGGCGGCACCAGGAATCCGAGGTCCTGCGAAAGTTTCCGCCGCACCGACTTGATGCGACCCAGCAGCTCGCCGCCCTGGTTGCGGTCGACCAGCGGGATCAGCCGGTAACCGACTTCGAGTCCGATCGTGTCCACGGCGGCGACGTCGTCCCAGGAAAGCTCGACCCTTTCCGCGGCCGGCGCCGGCTCCGCATCGGCGGCTGCATTGGCGCGGTCGCGCGCAGCCTTTTCGGCATCGCGCCGGCGGCGGTCCAGCATCCACGCGGCACCGCCGCAGATGCCGCCCAGCAGCAGGAACGCGACGTTCGGCATCCCGGGGATCACGCCCATCACGCCGAGCACCACCGCGGTGACCGCGAGCGCCCGCGGCTGGCCGAACACCTGCGAGAGCACCTGCTTGCCCATGTCCTGGGCGCGCGACACGCGGGTCACGATCACGGCCGTGGCGACCGACAGCAGCAGCGCCGGGATCTGCGCGACCAGTCCGTCGCCGATCGTCAGCAGGGTGTAGGTGTGCGCGGCCTCGCCGGCCGACAGGCCGTGCTGCAGCACGCCGACCGCGAAACCACCGACGATGTTGATCAGGAGGATCAGGATGCCGGCGGTGGCATCCCCGCGAACGAACTTCGAGGCGCCGTCCATCGAGCCGTAGAAGTCCGCTTCCTCGCGCACTTCCTGGCGGCGTTCGCGCGCCTGTTCCTGCGTCAGGAGTCCGGCGTTCAAGTCGGCGTCGATCGCCATCTGCTTGCCGGGCATCGAATCCAGGGTGAAGCGCGCGGTCACCTCCGATACGCGGGTGGCGCCCTTGGTGATCACCACGAAGTTGATGATCGTGAGGATCGAGAACACCACCAGGCCGACCGTGAAGTTGCCGCCGATCACGAACTCCCCGAAGGCCTCGATCACCTTGCCGGCGGCGCCCGGGCCGTTGTGGCCGTGCAGCAGCACGACGCGCGTGGAGGCGATGTTGAGTGCGAGCCGCAGCAGGGTCGCGCCCAGCACCACGGTCGGGAACGCGCCGAACTCCAGCGGGCGCATCACGTACACCACCGCCAGCACGATCACCAGCGATAGCGCGATGTTGAAGCTGAAAAGCAGGTCCAGCATGAACGGCGGCAGCGGCAGCACCACCATCGCGAGCAGCACCAGCATCACGATCGGCGCGCCGATGCCACGCCGGCCGATCCGGCCGAACTGTTGCATGAGTGTCGGGACGGCGGCCATCGTCAGCGTTCCCCTTCAGGCATCCGGTAGGGCCCGAGCAACTGCGGATCGATGTCGGGATTCGGCGGCGGCGGGACGTCGCCGTCGTGGGCGGTGGCCTGCTGGACGCGATAGACGTAGGCCAGGATCTGCGCGACCGCGGCGTAAAGCGCGGCGGGGATTTCCTGGCCGATGCGGGTGGTGTGGTACAGCGCGCGCGCCAGCGGCGGCGCGGTCACCAGCGGCACGTCGTGCTGCGTCGCGATGCCGCGGATGCGCTGGGCCACGAGGTCGAGGCCCTTGGCCACCACGCGCGGGGCACGCATGTTGTCGCCGTCGTAGCGCAGCGCCACAGCGAAGTGGCTGGGGTTCATCACCACCACGTCGGCCTTCGGCACCGCATCCATCATCCGGCGCTGCGCCATCTGCTGCTGCATGCCGCGCACGCGGCTGCGGATTTCCGGGTTGCCCTCGGTTTCCTTGTGCTCGTCGCGCTGCTCCTGGCGGGTCATGCGCATCCGCCGTGCGTGGTCGAAGCGCTGCCACAGCATGTCGGCGAGGCCCACGATCGCGAGCGCGCCGGCGAACAGCAGCGCCGCATGGCCGATCACGTCGAGCGCCGTGCCGATGCCATCCTCGACGTTGCCGCGGCCGGTGCCCAGCAGCTTGCCCCGCGCGCCCCACAGCACCATCGCGAGCACGCCACCGATCAAGCCCACCTTCAGCAGCGACTTGCCGAGTTCGACCAGGCCGCGCAGTGACACCAGCCGCTTGATGCCTTCGATCGGGTTCAGGCGTTCGGGCTTGGGCTTGAGCGCTTCGGTGCTGAAGGCGAAGCCGCCGGCGAGCGCCGGCGACAGCAGCGTCGCGAGCATCGCCACGCCGAACAGCGGCGCCAGCAGCTTGAGCGCCTCGATGCCGGCCGCGGCCGTGGCCGCGCCGATCGCGGCGCCGCCCATCGCCTGCTCGCGTCCATAGGCGAGGCCGATGTGCATCAGGTTGCGCAGATGCGTGCCCATCCAGGGTCGCAAGGCCAGCAGCGTGCCGACGCCGGCCAGCGTGATCAGCGCTGCAGAGAGGTCACGCGAGCGCGGGACGTCGCCCTTTTCGCGCGCTTCGCGCAGGCGTTTTTCGGTAGCCTGTTCGGTGCGTTCCTGGTCGTTGTTCTGCTCGGCCATGCGTCACACTCCGAGCATTCCGCGGATCAG
>DASSOQ010000059.1:0-20233 GCA_035700365.1 Rhodanobacteraceae bacterium
TCGAGTGCACGTCCGGCGTCGGCTTTCGACAGATCGGCGTGGTCGGCAATTGCATTGATCAATTCAGCTTTGTTCATGGAGACTCCCTCTTGGGTTTAGAGCAGCCCGCGGAATGTTCGGCGGAAAGACGCGTCCCCCAAAGCAGCGAAAGCGTCCCGTCCGGTCGTGTTGCAACCCGTTTCGATACGCGGGAATCGACTCGCGCGTCTCACGGCCCGGTCTTTATACCAGCGCCCCCGAGGGCGTGCAATAAAGGCGGGGCTTGGATTTCAGCGCTTCGACACATGCACGCAAAAACGTCTCGGCGCACGATCACGCCGCGCGCCGAAACGCAAGTGCCGAATGAGAGGAATGCGCGATCCCGCTGGCGATCGCCGCACGCGATCAGTGGGTGCGTGCGGCACCGCCCTCCTCGCCCGATTCGCGCGCGTTCTCCGGCGCGAGTTTCCCGGTCTCGGTCGCCACCGGATCGGCATTCGCCGGCAGCGGCGTCAGCGGATGCTCCAGCGCGAGTTCCAGGACCTGGTCGATCCAGCGAACCGGATGGATCGTCAGCGCCTCGGTGATGTTCTTCGGGATGTCGGCCAGGTCCTTCTTGTTCTCTTCCGGGATGATCACGGTGGTGATGCCGCCGCGATGTGCCGCGAGCAACTTCTCCTTCAGCCCGCCGATCGGAAGCACCCGGCCGCGCAAGGTGATCTCGCCTGTCATCGCGATCTCGGCACGCACCGGATCCTTGGTCAGCGCCGATACCAGCGCCGTCGCCATCGCGATGCCGGCGCTCGGACCGTCCTTGGGCGTCGCGCCCTCAGGCACGTGCACGTGGATGTCGTACTTGTCGTGGAAGTCCGCGGAGATGCCGAGCAACTGGCTGCGCGCGCGCACCACCGATTGCGCGGCCTGGATCGATTCCTTCATCACGTCGCCGAGCTGGCCGGTGAGAATCAGCTTGCCCTTGCCGGGCACCACCGTGGCTTCGATGTTGAGCAGGTCGCCGCCGACCGAGGTCCACGCCAGCCCGGTGACCATGCCCACTTCGTTCTGCTCTTCCTTGCGTCCGAAGTCGAAGCGGCGCACGCCGAGGTACTTGTCGAGGTTGCGCGACTCGACCTTGACCGCCGCGCCGCGCTTGCGGGCGGCTGCCTTCTTCGGCTTGCCCGGGTCCGCGGCTTCCGGCGATTTCTTGTCGGACTTGCCGGTCTCCGCGAGGGTCAGCTGCTTGACGACCTTGCGGCAGATCTTCGCAAGCTCGCGTTCCAGGTTGCGCACGCCCGATTCACGCGTGTAGTAGCGGATGATGTCGCGCAGCGAACCCTCGGACACCGAGAGTTCGCTCTCCTTCAGGCCCGCGCCCTTGATCTGCTTGGGCAGCAGGTACCTGGTCGCGATCGCGACCTTCTCGTCCTCGGTGTAGCCGGGGATGCGGATGACCTCCATGCGGTCCAGCAGCGGCGCCGGGATGTTCATGGAGTTCGCGGTCGCGATCCACATCACCTCGGACAGGTCGAAATCGACTTCGAGGTAGTGGTCGTTGAACGCATGGTTCTGCTCCGGATCGAGCACTTCCAGCAGCGCCGCCGAAGGGTCGCCGCGGAAGTCCATCGCCATCTTGTCGATCTCGTCCAGCATGAACATCGGGTTGCGGGTGCCGACCTTCGCCATGTTCTGGATGATCCGGCCGGGCAGCGAACCGATGTAGGTGCGGCGATGGCCACGGATCTCGGCCTCGTCACGCACACCGCCGAGGCTCTGGCGCACGAACTTGCGGTTGGTGGCGCGGGCGATCGAGTGTCCCAGCGAGGTCTTGCCCACGCCGGGCGGGCCGACGAGGCACAGGATCGGACCCTTGATCTTGTTCACCCGCTGCTGCACGGCGAGGAATTCGAGGATGCGTTCCTTGACCTTCTCCAGCCCGTAATGGTCCTCGTCCAGGACCTGCTCGGCCACGCGCAGGTCTTTCCGGACCTTGCTGCGCTTCTTCCACGGCACGCTGGTCATCCAGTCGAGGTAGTTGCGCACCACGGTGGCTTCCGCCGACATCGGCGGCATCTGCTTGAGCTTGTTGAATTCGCCCTTGGCCTTGGCGAGCACCGTCTTGGGCATGCCCGCGGATTCGATCTTCTTGGCCAGCGCGTCGATCTCGTTGCCGCCGTCCTCGATGTCGCCCAGTTCCTTCTGGATGGCCTTCATCTGCTCGTTGAGGTAGTACTCGCGCTGGCTCTTCTCCATCTGGGTCTTGATGCGCCCGCGGATGCGCTTCTCGACCTGCTGCAGGTCGAGTTCGCTCTCGACGAGGCCGATCAGCATTTCGGTGCGCGCGCCGACGGCGACGGTGTCGAGCACCTTCTGCTTGTCGGACAGGCGCACCGACAGGTGCGCCGCGACCGAGTCGGCGAGCCGCGACAAGTCGTCGATGCCCGACAGGCCGGTCAGCACCTCCGGCGGCAACTTGCGACTCTGGCGCACAAGTTGCTCGAACAGGCCCACCAGCATCCGCGCGGCGGTTTCGAGTTCGCTCGCCGGCCGGTCGAACACCGGCTGCAGGGACACCGCATCGGAACGCAACATGCCGTCGGTCTCGAACGATCGCTGCACTTGCGCGCGCGACTGGCCCTCGACCAGCACCTTCACGGTGCCATCGGGCAACTTCACCAATTGCAGCAGGCTGCCGATGGTGCCGACCACGTTCAGGTCGTCCTCACCCGGATCGTCGATCTCCGGTTGCTTCTGCGCGACGAGCAGGATCCGGCGATCGCCCTCCATCGCCGCCTCCAGCGCCTTCATCGACTTTTCGCGGCCCACGAACAACGGGATCACCATGTGCGGGTACACCACCACATCGCGCAGCGGCAGCACAGGCAATTCGACGATTGCGGGCAGGGTTTCGGGGATTTCGTTTGGCATGTCGATCCGGGGTCAGGAGTGCGCAAAGGCCCGCAAGGCGGGCGATGGATCCAGAATGGTGGCGGCGCGTGTCCGGATCAAGCGGTCGAGGGTGACGCGGCTCGCAAAGGCGCACATGAACGGTCCCGCCCGCTGGACGAGCGGTCCGGTTCGGCGCCAGGGCTTTTGCAGGTCGAGTCGAGCGCAGCGAAGCTCAACGCGACGCGGGCCGCCTTCGCGCATGGCGCGCTCCGGCAAAAGAAGCCGCGGATCGGGTGCGCGCCTGCGACCGACGTTGCAGGAGCGCCCCTTGCGCGCGACCGCGCCCGCGGAACGAGCGATAACGCCTCAGTCGCCCATCTGCTTCTGCAGATGCTCGCGGCGTTCCTGGGCATCCAGCGACAGGGTCGCGATCGGGCGCGCTTCGAGGCGCTCCAGGCCGATTTCCTCGTCGGTCTCCTCGCAATAGCCGTAGCGGCCTTCCTCGATCTTGCGAAGTGCCTTTTCGATCTTGGAGATCAGCTTGCGGTAGCGGTCGCGGGTACGCAGTTCCAGCGAGTTCTCGGTTTCACGGGTCGCGCGCTCGGCGTCGTCACCGACATCGCGGACTTCCTCGCGCAGGTTTTCCATGGTCTGCCGCGATTCCTCGACGAGCTGGTCGCGCCAGTCCTTCAGCTTCTGGCGAAAGTACGCCAACTGCTTCGGACCCATGTATTCCTCTTTGGCGCCGGGGCGATACCCCTTCGGCAGGTCGATCGTCACGGTCGCCGGCAACGCATAGCGGCCGTCTTCCCGCGTGATCGTCTGTTCGTCGCCGCCGCCGGCGCTGAGGCGCGCCGCGACCCCGCCGGTCGGACGCTGGTGCACCCGTTTGCGCGACGAGGAACGATGGCGATTTTCACCGGCCGCGACGTCGGCGTTCGACACCACCGCGGATTCCGGCACGGAAACGGCCTTCGGGGTCGCCGACTGACGGGACACGGCGGCCTTCTTGGCCGCGCGCGGCGTGGTGGTCTTCTTCTGCGCCTGCGGCCTGGACTTCTTCACTGCGGCAGCACCGGATGCCTTCTTGGCAGGGGTCGATTTGGTTGACTTCTTCACGACGGACGATCTGGTTGATTTCTTCACGGCAGGTGACTTGGACGACTTCTTCACGGCGGGCGACCTGGTCACCTTCTTCGCGGCGACCGACTTGCGCTTCGCCGGCGGCGCCGGCCGGGCCTTCCCGGCCGCCGGCCGGGATGCGGCCTTGCGGACCGGCTTCGCGGCCGCTTTCGCCGCGTGCGTCTTCCTGGCCGGCTTGGCGGTGTGGCCTGCTTTTTTGTCGCTGCGCCTGGCGGCGCCGTGTTTCGACTTGGCCATGTCCCTGCACTCGAGAGTTGTGGAGATGCGACCGCGTGTTATAGCGTAGTCGTTTCGACCGGGCAACCGATTTCATCGCCCGCCGGGCAATCCCGTTCATTCTAGGCGGCACAGCCTTGACCCGCGTCCTGCTGTTGCTCATCGCGTTCTACAAGCGCTTCCTGAGTCCGATGCTCGGCGCGCGCTGCCGCTTCCATCCGAGTTGCTCGACCTACGCCCGCGTCGCGATCGCACGCTTCGGACCGTTGCGCGGCGGGATCCTGGCGACCTGGCGGATCCTCAGGTGCCAGCCGCTGTGCGAGGGCGGCTTCGATCCGGTGCCCGAATCGTTTACGCTGCGCCGCTGCCGCTCGCATCGAGGACACTGAATGGCCGACTGGCTGATCAAGCACGCCGAACTGGTCAACGAAGGCCGAACGTTCGAGGCGGACCTGCGCATCCGCGGCCAGCGGATCGCGGAAATCGGCAGCGGCCTCGCGGCCCACGCAGGCGAGCAGGTTCTCGACGCCGCCGGTCTGTGGTTGCTGCCCGGCATGATCGACGACCACGTGCACTTCCGCGAACCCGGCTATACCGCGAGAGCCGACATCGCCTCGGAGTCGCGCGCGGCGGTCGCGGGCGGGGTCACCAGCTTCCTCGAAATGCCCAACACCCGGCCTGCGACCCTGACGCACGAGTTGCTGGAAGACAAATACGAGATCGCCTCGCGCACCTCGCTCGCCAACTACGCGTTCTATTTCGGCGCCAGCAACGACAACCTCGATGCGATCCGCGCGCTGGATCCCGGTCGCGTGCCGGGCGTGAAGGTGTTCCTGTGCGAATCGACCGGCAATCTCTGCGTGAGCGATCCCGCGGCGCTGGAAGGCGTGTTCCGCGATTCGCCGGTCACCGTGCTGGTGCACGCCGAAGACAGCCGGATCATCCACGCCAACCTCGACCGTGCCAAGGCCGAATACGGCGACGACATCCCGATGCGTATGCACCCGGAGATCCGTTCGCGTGAAGCGTGTTTCGCATCGACGAAGTGGGCCGTCGAAACGGCGCGCACACACGGCACGCGGCTGCACGTCCTGCACGTCTCCACCGCCGACGAACTCGCGTTGTTCGAGCAAGGGCCGGCCGCGCACAAGCGCATCACCGCCGAGACGTGCGTGCACTTCCTGCGCTTCAGCGACGCGGAATACGCGACGCTCGGGGGCAAGATCAAGTGCAACCCGGCGATCAAGGCGACCACCGACCGCGAAGCGTTGATCCGCGCGCTGAGGGACGGCCGCATCGATATCCTCGCCACCGACCACGCGCCGCACCTCGAGTCGGAAAAGGCCAACCCCTACACCCGTTGCCCGTCGGGCATCCCGCTGGTCCAGTTCGCCCTGCAATCGGCACTCGAGCACGTGCTGGATGGACGGCTGGCGCTGGAGCGGCTGGTCGAGGCGATCTCGCACGCACCGTCGACGCTGTTCGCGATCCGCGAGCGCGGCTATTTGCGCGAAGGCTGGTTCGCCGACCTGGTGCTGGTCGATCCGTCCACGCCGCATGTCGTGCGCCGCGGCGACATCATTTCGAAATGCGGCTGGTCGCCGTTCGAAGGCGACACCTTCCGCACCCGCATCGCCGCCACCTTCGTCAACGGCAACCTCGCCGCGCGCGGCGGAAAAGTGCTCGACGCGGAGCCCGGAATGCGCCTGGCGTTCGACCGCCAGGCGCGCCCCTACCAGTAATTGCTGCGCACCTCCGCGACCGCATCGTGCGCATGCAGGCTTTCGTGGTGGGTGGCGACGACGCGGTACCCCGCGATGCGTTCGTCGGCATCCAGCGCGGCGCGAATGCGGCGGGCGGCGTCCTCGCAGAACATCAGGTTTTCCGCGTTCAATTTCGCGAAGGCCTGTTCGTCCTCGCGCTTGACCGCGGCCTGCACGGGCGTCGCGAGCGCCCGCTCCACGATGTCGATCAATTCGGCGACCGGCAGGTCGAAGGCCGCCGTGAGGCACGCCGTGACGCGTGCCGTGCTGCGCTGTGCGTGCGGCGTCGCGGCCATCCCGCGCTCGCTGTCCAGCCATTCGCCGACGGCGCGATGGGTGGGGGCCACATCGGCGAAATCCTCGTCGAAGCGCCGACGGTTGAGGTGCCGCGACAGCGCGGCCGAGGCGGGACAGGTCGAGGAATACGTGACCTCGCAACCGAGTTTCACGTTGAAGCGTCCATCCAGCAACTGCGCTTCGATCGTGACCGGATAGCTGCGCCAGCCGGCGTTGCCGCTGGCGAGGGCGCGGCGCTTCAGCAACTGCGCATAGCCGATGCGCAACCGTACCCGGGTGGAAAGACCGGCGTGCGAAGCGACCAGGGCGTGCAGCAGGCTGCGCAGCCCCGACGGCGTGAGTGCCTGTCCGCCGAGCGCCTGCTCGAGGGCGATGTACAACCGCGACATGTGGATGCCGCGGGCGGCGGGATCGGCGAGGTCGACCTGCACCCCCACCTTCGCCGGCGCCGTCGCGACGCCGCCCTGCCCGTCGGCGACCCGCACCGGCAGGTCGATGCCCTCCATCCCGACCCAGTCGAGCGCGCCACCCGCGGCCGGTTCCGGGCCGCCGGCGACATCGGGCAGGCGGGCGTTGTCGGGATCACCATTCATCATGCGGCCTCAAGTTTTGGCTGACCCGCGCCACGTGCGGGCCGCGCGCCATGTTTTCAACAACTGACCCAGGCCTGCCCGCTGCTCGCACAACGCCGCCAGGGGATCTTCCGCGCACGCTGCCCGCGCCAGTGCCCGCAGGTCGCGCTGCATGCCGGCCGCGCGAAACAGCGTGAGTGGCCCGGGCATGCCGGCGGCTTCCGCGAGCGCCTCGCGCAACAGCTTCGAATGATCGCGCAGCGCAGCCCGCCGGGCGGGCGAATCGCCGGCCAGCCCCTCGATCGCGAGGCCGTGGCGCGCGAGCAGGTTCATGGGCAACGGCGAGCGGCCGTTGGCCGTTGCGCCCCCCATGCCGCGGAGATCGGCGACGAGCTCCGTGACGCGGGTCACCGAGGTGGCGCGCACCGTATCCGCCGATGGTCCGAACCAGAGCCGCGATTCCAGTTCCGCTACCGCTGCCGACCACGGCTCGGCCGCGCGTTGCTGCGCCGGGAAATCCGCGGGCGGCGGCGCCGAGATCTCTCCGAACGCGGCATCCAGCACGGCCGTCCAGCACGACAACGGCACTTCCCGGACCCGCGCGTCCGCGAACAGGGCCTGCGTCAGCGGATGGCGCGCCCCGCCTTCGGCCGCGCGCTGCAGTTCCTCGCGCCACCAGCCCAGCTTGGCCGCGGCGACCTGCGGCTCGCGCACCTCGCGCAGGGTCTTGCGCCACTCCTGGAGGAGCGCCGCGCTCGCCCCGTAGCGGATGCGTTCGGCGGGGCGCAGGAACAGCCACGCGACCGCCCGCTGCGGATCGGCCTCGCGCCAGGACGACACGTAGCTGTCCAGCGGGCCGTGGGTCACGCCTGGTCCAGCCAGCCCGAGAGCTGGTCCGCGTCGGCCGCGATGGCATCGGGCCGCCATTCGCGCGGATCGGCGCCGTCGAGATAACCCCAGGCCGCCGCAACGGTGTACAACCCCGCTTCGCGGCCGGCCGCGACGTCGCGCGGGTCGTCGCCGACGAACATGCACTGCGCGGGCATCACGCCCGCCAGTTCGCAGGCATGCCGCACCGGCGCCGGGTCGGGCTTGCGCTGCGGCAAGGTGTCGCCGCCGACCACCGCGCTGACGCGCCGGTCGTAGCCGAGCGTGGCGAGCACCAGCGCCACCAGGTGGCTGGCCTTGTTGCTCACCACGCCCCAGCGCACCTCGCGCGCCTCGAGCTTGTCGAGCAATGCCTCGACGCCCCGGAATGCGCGGGTATGGCGCATGCCGGTGGCGACGTACAGTTCCAGGAAGCGCGGCAACACCGCATCGATTGCCAGGGCGTCGTCGCCGAAGGCGCAGCGCAGCACGGCACGTGCGCCGCGCGACACGGTTTCGCGGACGGCGTCGAAGGCCGGCGGCTCCCTGCCCTGCTCGCCGCACAGCGCGGCCAGCGCGTCGAACATGTCGCGGGCGGAATCCACCAGGGTTCCATCGAGGTCGAAGAAGACCCCGGCGAGGGGCCGTGGCAACGGTTTCATGCGTCGGGCTTGGCTGCGCAGACCAGGTAGTTGATGGCTGTCCGCGGGGTCAACCATGCCTTTCGCGCCAAGGGGTTATAGCCGATTCCCGAGATCTCTTCGAGCCGGAGTCCCGAGCGGCGCAACAACGACGCCAGCTCGGACGGGCGCAGGAACTGGCGGTAATCGTGGGTGCCCCGCGGCAACAGGCCGGCGATGTATTCGGCACCGACGATGGCGGTCGCGAAGCTGAGCGGCGTGCGGTTCAGCGTCGAGAGGAACAGCTTCCCGCCCGGCCGCAGCAGCGCCGCGAGGTCCTCGACGAGGGCACCGGGATCCGGCACGTGCTCGATGAGTTCCATGCAGCAGACGGCATCGAACGCGCCAGGCTCGGAAGCCGCGAGCTCGCGCGATGAACTCAGGCGGTAATCGATCTCGAGCGGCTGCGGCCTAGAATCGTTGGTCTCGTGCAGGTGCAGCCTCGCCACCTCGATGACCTCGGGGGCGAGGTCGATCGCGGTCACCTCGGCGCCGGCTTTCGCGAGCGCCTCGCTCAGCAGGCCGCCGCCGCAGCCGACATCGGCCACCCGGGCACCGTGCAAGGCAACCCGCGCGGCGACGAACGCGAGCCGCACCGGATTCAGGTCGTGCAGGGGCCGCGACTCGCCATCCGGATCCCACCAGCGATGCGCGAGCTTGCCGAAGCGGGCGAGCTCCTCGGGATCGGCGTTGTGACTCGCGACGTTCATGCCGCCTGCACCTGCTCGACGCGCCGGAGGTCCCATTCGTGGACGCTGACCCGGGAGGAACCGGTCACGTGCACGGGATCGGCGAAGGCCATCTCGCGCGCCTGTTCCAGCGATTCGGCGCGCACCAGATACGCACCTCCGGAGCGGTCCGCGAAGGGGCCGAACGCTTCCAGCGCGCCTCGCGCCTTCAGCGCGTCGAGATGCAAGTAGTGTGCCTCGATCACCGCCGGATCGAACCGCGGCGTGCGCAGGGTAAGGACCAGGTAATGCTTCATCGGGTTCCCGTTGTCAAAGCGCCGCGATGCGTTCGCGCCAACGGCGGGCCTTCTCGAGCACGCCCGCAAGGTCGAAATCGGTCAGCTCGCCGCTGCTGAGCCTGCGCTTGCCGTCGATCCACACGTCGCTGACCTGGCGCCGGGATACCGCATAGGCGAGCTGCGAAAGCACATTGTAGAGTGGCTGGGTCTCGACCTCATCCATGCGGACCGCGGCGAGGTCCGCGCGCTTGCCCGGCTCGATGGAGCCGACCAGCGACTGGAATCCGAGGGCCTTGGCGCCATTCAATGTCGCGGCGCGCAGTGCGAACGCGCCATCGAACGCCGCCGCGTCACCCGCGACCGCCTTGGCGAGCAGTGCGGCCGTCCTCAGCTCGCCGAACATGTCGAGGTCGTTGTTGGAGGCGCAACCGTCGGTGCCGAGCGCGAGGTTCACGCCCGCGCGACGCAACTTTTCCGCGGGGCAAAAGCCCGACGCGAGCTTGAGGTTCGATTCGGCACAATGCACCACCGACACGCCGGCTTCCGCGCAGGCCGCGATTTCCGCGTCGCTGGCCTGGGTCATGTGCACCGCGATCAGCCGGTCGTTGACGAGGCCCAGTTTCTGCAGGCGCTGCATCGGGCGCAGGCCGTGTTCGCGCCGGGAGTCCTCGACTTCCCGCGCCGTTTCCATCAGGTGCAGGTGCACCGGCACGTCCAACTGGTCCGACAGCATGCGGATGCGCTCGAACGATGCATCGGCGACGGTGTAGGGCGCGTGCGGCCCGAACGCGGTGCCGACCAGCGGATCGCCGCGCAGGTCGTCGTGCACGGCGAGCGCGCGGTCGAAGTACTCGTCGCGGGTCTGCGCCCACGCGCTCGGAAACTCGACAATCGGCAACCCGACGCGCGCGCGGAAGCCGTGCGCGCGGTAAGCCGCGGCCTGGGCATCGGGGAAGAAGTAGTTTTCGTTGCAGCAGGTGGTGCCGCCCCGCAACATCTCGGCGATGGCGAGCTCGACGCCGTCGCGCACGAACCCGGGGCCGACCACCTTGGCCTCGACCGGCCAGATGTGCTCCCGGAGCCACGTCATCAACGGCAGGTCGTCCGCGAGCCCGCGCAGCAGGGTCATCGGGTTGTGGGTGTGCGCGTTGACGAGACCCGGGATCAGCGCATGCTGCGGCAGGTCGAGGCGCTCGCGAGGCGCGTATTTCGTGCGCGCCTCGGCGGCGGGCAACACGCCGACGGTCCCCCCTTCGTGGACCGCGACCGCATGGTCTTCAAGGACGACGCCATCCGGTTCCACCGGCACCACCCAGCGGGCGGTGATCAGGAGGTCGATGGGACGCGGGTCTTCGTCAGACATTTTCCATCCAGCAGGACCTCGATCGGCGGCTGTCGCAGGAGCGGCCCGCGGCCCCGACCGCTCTTCGGAACATGGGACACCCGGCCGCGCGGGTCGCGCGCATGGCGCGCTCCTGCACCATCTTCAGCCGATCATTTGACCCGGCTGACGTACTCGCCGGTGCGGGTATCGACCTTGATGACCTCGTCCTGGTTGACGAACAGCGGCACGCGGACGGTGGCGCCGGTTTCGAGCTTGGCCGGCTTGCCGCCACCGCCGGAGGTGTCGCCGCGCAGGCCGGGATCGGTCTCCACGATCTTCAGTTCGACGAAGTTGGGTGGAAGCACCGAAAGCGGAACCCCGTTCCAGAACGTGACGATGCACTCCTCCTCGCCCTTCAGCCATTGCGCCGCGTCGCCAACCGCGTTCTTCTCGGCGGTGTGCTGCTCGTAGCTCGCGGGATCCATGAAGTGCCAGAACTCGCCGTCGTTGTAGAGGTACTGCATGTCGGTGTCGACGACGTCCGCGCCTTCGACCGTGTCGGTCGCCTTCATCGTCTTTTCGGTGGTGCGCCCGTTCTTGAGGTTGCGGATCTTGATGCGCGTGAACGCCTGGCCCTTGCCGGGCTTGATGAAGTCCGCGCCGACGATCACGTAGGGATCGCCATCGACGATGATCTTCAGACCGTTCTTGACGTCGTTGAGACCGTAGCTGGCCATGCTGCTTGCTCCGTGATCATGAGGTTGCTGAGGCGGGCATCCTGCCGCGGTTGCAGGCAAACGGATGCGGCATGGCCGCGCCACGTTTGCCGCGTCAGGCACATTCCTGTCTCCCGCGTCGGCGCTTCCCCGTGGCGAATTCATTCTTCGACCGCAGGGTCGAACACCTGAATGCGACCTGGCGATTGACCTAGAATGGCGGGTTTCCGGCCGACGCGCCGGCAACAGACCCGCCATGATAACCGCAATCGCCCAAGCCACGCAGCCGGAAACCCTTCCGGATTGGCGCCAGTCGTTGCGCGAAGCGGTGACCGATCCGCGCGAACTGCTGGCGCTCGTGGGACTGCCGGAGCTGACCGGACGCCTGCCCGCCGGCGATGCCGGCTTCCCGTTGAAGGTGCCGCGCGGGTTCGTGGCACGGATGCGTCACGGCGATCCGGACGATCCTCTGCTGCGCCAGGTGTTGCCGCAACTCGCCGAGTGTGACGAGGCGCCCGGATTCGGCGCGGACGCCGTCGGCGACCTCGACGCCGTTGCCGGGCATGGCGTGCTGCACAAGTACGAAGGCCGTGCGCTGCTGATCGCCGCCGGCAGCTGTGCGGTGAACTGCCGCTACTGCTTCCGCCGGCATTTCCCCTACGCCGAGGAACTCGCGGCGGCGCATGCCTGGCGCGAGGCGGTCGACTGCCTCGCGGCCGACCCCTCGATCCGCGAGGTCATCCTGTCGGGCGGCGACCCGCTGGTGCTGTCGACACAAAAGTTGACAAACCTCACCGACATGCTGGGCGGCCTGGATCACGTCATCCGGCTGCGCATCCATTCCCGGCTGCCAGTGGTACTTCCGGAGCGGGTCGACGCGGAGCTCTGCGCGTGGCTGGCGGGCCTGCCCCTGCAGCGCGTGGTGGTGATCCACGCGAACCATCCGGACGAGCTGGACGCGAGCGTTGGCGCGGCCTGCGCGCGTTTGCGCGCTGCCGGCGCCACGGTGCTCAACCAGTCGGTGCTGCTGCGTGGCGTCAACGACGATGCCGGCGTGCTTGCCGGACTTTCGGAGCGATTGTTCGCGATGGGCGTGCTGCCGTACTACCTCCACCAGCTCGACCGGGTCCGCGGCACCGCGCACTTCGAGGTTGCCGATGCCCGCGCGAGGGACCTGCTCGAGGCGTTGCGCGACCGTCTTCCCGGGTATCTTGTGCCGCGGCTGGTGCGCGAAGTTCCGGGGGAACTCGCGAAGCGTCCGCTCTGATCCTTCGCGGTGGCGCCGGGCTTCCCGATAGGGTAAAAAGTCCTTTCGGCCGGCCGATACAGGCTGCAGGGCGCGTCGCGGCCGGGATCGGGCTTCGAGCGGTCGGTGGACGCAAAATGAGGGATCCGGCCGCGACTGGCTGGTGCCGCACACAGCCGCCGTCCAGAAGTTCTTGCCAAAGGTCGTTCATGTTGCCGGAACCCATTACCAAGCTGATCATCGCCGAGGACCAGGCCGAGGACGCGGAGCAAACCATCAGTGTGCTGCGCAACAGCGGCATCGCGCTGCGTCCCCAGCGCATTTCGACGGAAGCGGAACTGGCGGCGTGCCTGGAATCGTTCACGCCGGACCTGGTGCTGGCGAATCCCGGCTGCAAGGAAATCTCGATCGAAACCATCGCCCACGCGCTCGATGGCACCGGCAAGGACGTGGCGCTGCTCGCGGTGACCGACCGCCTCACCGACGACATGGTCGCCGGCATCCTGTCCCATGGCAGCATCCGCGGCATCGGCCTGCGCAATCGCCACGACCAGTTGCAGGCGGTGGTGCGGCGCGAACTCGACGCGCTCAATACCCGCCGCAACGTGCGCAAGCTGGAAGCGTCGCTGCGCGAATCCGAGCGGCGCTGCGACTCGCTGCTCGATTCCTCGCGCGATCCGATCGCCTATATCCACGAAGGCACCCACGTGCGCGCCAACAACGCCTACCTCGAGATGTTCGGCTTCGAGAACTTCGAGGAGGTCGAAGGCCTCACGATCCTGGACCTGGTCGCGCCCCAGCACACCGCCGACTTCAAGGACCTGCTGAAGCGCCTCGCGCGCGGCGAGAAGCCGCCGCCCAAGCTCGACCTCACCGCCAAGCGCGGCGACGGCAGCACGTTCGAGGCCGTGATGGAATTCTCGCCTGCGACCTACGAGGGCGAACCCTGCCAGCAGATCGTGTTCCGGCTGCCGGCCGACACCGGTACCGAGGAGGAGCTGCGCCGCCTCAAGCGCGAGGACCCGCTCACCGGCCTCTACAACCGCGCGCATTTCCTCGAACTGGTCGACGAGGCCGTCGCCGGCGCGATCGACGGGATGAGCGACCAGGCGCTGCTGCTGCTCGAACCCGACAACTACCGCGCCGTGCTCGGCACCGTCGGCATCGCGGGCGCCGACGACGTGCTGCGCCAGGTGGCCGAAACCATCAAGCAGCGGCTGCGCGCGTCGGATCGTGCGGGCCGCATCGGCGACCACTCCTTCGGCATCCTCCTGACCGACCGTGCGCAGGCGGAGGTCCAGCAGGTCGCCGACGCGCTGCGCACCAGCGTCGAGTCCACGATCATCGAGGCCGGCGGCCGCTCGACCAGTCTCACCGTCAGCATCGGCGGCAGCCTGCTCGGCGAAAAGAACGCCAAGTCGCAGGTGCTGTTCTCGCTCGCCGACGAGGCGCTGCGCTCGGCCGCCGGCCAGGGCGGCAACCGCATCGACATCCACGATCCGGGCGCCGCCGACAAGGCCGAACAGGCCCGGGAGCAGCAGTGGCTGGACATGATCGACGCCGCGCTCGAGCAGGACGGCTTCGTCCTCTACTACCAGCCGATCGTCAGCCTGCAGGGCGACGAAGGCGAATTCTTCGAAGTGCTGGTGCGCATGCAGGGCCCGACCGAGGAAGTCCTGCCCGCGCACTTCCTGCCGATCGCAGAACGCAACGACCGCATGTCGAAGATCGACCGCTGGGTCATCGACAAGGCCATCGACGCGCTGGCGAAAACCGTCGGGAACCCGCACCCTTCGACGTTGTTCGTGAAGCTTTCGACATTGACCCTGCACGACGAAACCCTCGCCGACTGGGTGGACGAGAAGCTCGCCTCGGCGGGCGTCAAGGCCTCGCAGCTCGTTTTCGAGGTGCCCGAAGCCAAGGTGATGACCTGCCTCAAGCAGGCGCACGATTTCGTCGAGCGATGGCGCAGGAGCGGCGGCGCCTTCGAACTGGAGCAATTCGGTTCCGGCCTCAATTCGTTCCAGTCGCTGAAGCACATCGACGCCGATTACCTGAAGCTCGACCGCGCGCTGACCTCGGACCTCGCCCACCGTTCCGAAAACGAACTGAAGGTGCGCGAGTTGTGCTCGCAGGCCCACGCCGCCGGCAAGCGCACCGTCGTCGAATGGATCGAGGAAGCCTCCAGCATGCCGGCCCTGTTTTCGGCGGGCGTGGATTTCGCGCAAGGCAACTTCCTCGCGTCCCCCGTGCCGGAAATGCGCTACGTGACCTGAGGCCCGGGACCCGGTACAGCACGACGACTTGCAACACTGTCACCCCTTCGGAACGAAGGGCGGAGCGCAGCGAACGCGCGCGTAGCGCGAGCGCGTAGCGGCCGCGCGCAAAGCGCGGGCGCCTGACGTCGGGGGATGTCCGGCAACGACGGCGCTGGTTTCCCTAGCCGCCGCTTTCCCGGCACACTGTGCCCATGGCCACCGCACCGCGCCCGGTTTTCGCAACCCCGAGGCTGGCATTCGTCGCGTCCACGTCGGACAACGCGCGCGCGGCCCTCGGCGAACTGCAGAGCCGCTACGGCACCGTGGCGCCCGAGGATGCCGACGTCATCGTCGCGCTGGGCGGCGACGGCTTCATGCTGCGCACGCTGCACGCCGAACTCGACCGCGGCCTGCCGGTGTACGGCATGAAGTTCGGCCGCGTCGGTTTCCTGATGAACCGCTATCTCCCGGACGAACTCCCCGCGCGGATCGCGGCCGCGCGCCCCGCGGTGCTGCATCCCCTGAAGATGCACGTCACGCAGCGCGACGGCAACGAAGTCGAGGCGCTGGCGTTCAACGAAATCTCCCTGCTGCGCCAGACCAACCAGGCCGCCCACATCGAGGTGGCGTTGAACGGCCACGTGAAACTGCCCAACCTGATCTGCGACGGCCTGCTGGTCGCCACGCCCGCCGGTTCCACCGCATACAACCTGTCCGCGCACGGCCCGATCCTGCCGCTGGACGCCAACGTGCTCGCGCTGACCCCGATCAGCCCTTTCCGCCCGCGCCGCTGGCGCGGAGCGCTGCTGCCGTTCGCCACCGAGGTCGGCCTGCGCACACTCGAACCCGCACACCGCCCGGTCAGCGCCACCGCCGACTTCCACGAAGTCCGTGACGCGGTGAAAATCCGCGTGCACCAGGCCCGCAAGCGCGCCATCACCCTGCTGTTCGACCCCGAGCGCAGCCTGGAGCAGCGGATCCTGGACGAGCAGTTCGAGCTGTGAGGGGACGATTCCTGCGGTCGACGCAGCTCTTCGACTTGCATCGTGCCACGAGCTGGAAAATGCCTTGGACTACCGCCGAACGATTTCCGATGCAGGGTCGCCACGCGGATTGCTGGCAGGAATAAGGAAACCACTCGACTCGCTAAGGCTTTTGCGAGTGCTTCGGCGGCGTGATGTTGACGCCCTCTCGCTGCATCAGGTCGAGGACCTCACGCGCTGCCGCATCCCCGGAATTCGCAAGTTCCGCCGTCTTGCCAGCCAGAGTCTGCAACTGAGCGCGCACCTTCAACCCCTGTTCGACAGTCGGCTGCTGGGCCGCGCGCATACGGACCAGGGTGAAATGATCCCGGGCCACGCCGACCGTCTGGAAAATCGCCAACAGCAACAGCGCCACGATGGTGATCCGGAGCGCCAGCCGCTCACGTTGCCAAACAACTGCTGCGCCCGACTCGGCAGAATTGGTCATGGGTAATCCTTTTGAGCGACGGCGCTGGCCGGCACGCCGGTAGCCGTGGCGGGAGACACCAAGGGAGCGGACGGATTCAAGGTCACCGTGATGCCCTGTTCGGTGAGAATTTCCTTGAGCTTCGCATCGTCGTTCTTGACCGCGGCCACCGCAATGAAGCGGACCAGCGTCTGGTTCAGCCGACTGAGCTCGATTCCCTGGTTGATGAACTGCTGGCGTTCGTTCACTTCGATCTGTGTCGCGCGATTGGACTCCGCAACGATGAAGTTTGCCAGGACGAGCGCCAGCGCCAGAGTCGCCACGATGGTAAACATGCTGTTTCGCCAACGCGTGCTCATCGGTCGCCTCCGGCGCTGTTCTTGCGCCGCATGGCTAGGCCGAAGAATCCCAGTAGGCCGAGACCCAGTACGAACATGGCAAGGTTGCCGGGCTCCGGCACAGTCGCCGTGGCACCGACCGAGCCCCGCAGGTCCAGATACAGCGTACCGATGTTCATGTCGAAGCCGGAACTGTTGCTGCTGTTGACGTTGAAGCTCAGCAGCTCATTGAAGAAGCCGGCATTCAGGGTGCCCAGGCCGATTTCGAAGCCGCCTTGCGAAACGCCACCGGCAAGGCCGCTGACGGAGCCGCCGCTCAGGCTGAAGCCCGAGCCGGAAACGATGGCAACGGTCGAGGACAACAGGTCGGTGAAAGCCGCCGCGCCGCCGCTGTTGACGAACGCCAGCGTCGTGCTGGTCAGGCCGGAGTATGCGTCCTGCGCGATGTTGCCGAGGTTGAGCGTGTAGGTGCTGGTGTCCGGATCGTAGCTCAACGATCCCAACCCGCTGCCGAACGAGAATGCCAGCGCGGCGTAGTTGTTGACTTGGGCACTAAGCCCGAGGTCCGCACCGGCAAGGACTAGATCAGCCAACTCCCCGTCGTGGCTTGCGAACGCGAGATTGGCGCTGCCCGAGTAAGCGCCCGCCGTCGCGGTGCCGAGGGTCACCGCCATCGCGGTCGAGCTCTGGCCGGCGCCAAGGCCGCCCGAACCGAGCGTGCCATTGCCATGGAACGCTGGCGAGCCACCCGTCGTGATGCCGCCGAGCAGGGTGTCGTTCAGGGCCGTCACCGGCGCGCCATTCGTGACCGAGATGGCCCGCGAGAGCGTGCCGCCACCATCACCGACGTGCACGATCCCGAAATCGACGGGGCTCGCGGTGTCCACCGTCGCCTGCGCAGGCGTATAGACGTTGCCCGACAGCTGGATCGTCTGCGGAGAGAGATTGACGATGCAGTCGCTGGTGCATCCGTTCGGCGTCGAATCCGACTGCAGGTTGATCTGCGCCGAGCCAATCTGGTGGCCGGCCGTCGCGGTGTCCAGGCCCACCACGAAGCTCGTGTTGTCGGTGTGACCCGCGAGAAGCTGGTTGATCGAGGACGCGTTGTTCGAAGTGAAAGCACCCGAGACGGTGCCGATCTGGGCATCGAGGCTCGCCTGCGGCGGCGGACCCGCGACGTTCTGCACCGCCAGCGCCTGGGTCGCGACCCCGCCGACCCGGCTCGCCAAAGTGACAGGATTTGGCGTGATGTCGGGGTTGGCCTGGTTCACGACTGTCCCGCCGAACGCCCACGCATAGTTGAGGTTCTGCGGGTCGAGCGCCGTAATGCCGAGTCCGCTGGTTCCCGCGCCATTGGAGGCGAAGTTCACGGCAATGCTGCCGCCGATCGCGCCGGCGGTCACCGGCGTCAGCGTCACCATCATCGTCCCGGCGTTGCTTTGACCAGCGCCGAGGTTGGTGATTGATCCGCTGCCCGTGAGCTGGCTGTTGGTGCTCGAACCGAAGGACGCATTCAGCCCCTCCTGATACGCGGCGTTCGATGCCACCAGGGTATTTTTGATCGTCAGCGAATCGGTATAGGTCTGACCGACCTGCACCACCCCGAAGTTGTATTGGGGCGAAAGGGAGGAAGCCACCGTCGGACTCGCATAGGCATACGCGGCACCGGTGATGGCAAGCGTCTGCTCGCCGACATTGCTGAAGTTGTTGGCGATGTGCACCGCCTGCCCGGTGAGCGCTCCGGCCACGGTCGGCGCATAGGTCACGGTGTAGGACGATGTGCTGGCGCCGGTCGACACCGGACCCCAGTTGGCGGCGGTGACACCACTGCCCGAGAGCGAGGCATCGGTGAGGCTGCCCCCGTTCACCGAAGTCTGGATCGCACCGCGTAACGCCGGACCGCTGCTGCCGGTATTCGCGATTGCATAGTTCTGGTCGTTGCTGCTGCCCACGTGCACGTTCCCGAACGCGAGCGTCGGCGAGGCCGACCCGCCGTTGGACACGCCGCTGCCGGTGATTGCCTGCGCGACATTGCCGGTGGCGGCGACCCGGCCGGTGCCGGAAACGTTGGCGAGCTTGTTGAAGCTGTTGCCCGTGCCAAAGTTGGCGTTGCTGTAGTCGTTCGAAACCGTGAAATTCTGGCTTCCGAGGTTCAGCGAACCGGTCGAAGCGAGCGTGAGCGCCGCCGCGCTGCTGCCGGTCGTCGCCTGCCCGAGGTCCAGCCTCGCACCCGAGCCGATCGTGATGTCTCCGCTGCCCTGGATCCCGCCCTGCACGGTGAGCGTGCCACCGCCCGCCGCAACGCTTCCGGTGTTCCCGATCGAACTTGCGATGGTCCCAAAGCCGCTCAGGCTCCCGGCATTGGCGAAGCTGGAAGGGGTGATGACGCCGCCCGCGATCGTGATCGTGGCGCCAGCCCCGTTGGACATGCCATGGGAATGAATCGCGCTGGTGCCGACGTTGAGGCTACCGCTGCCGCTGTTGGTGATGCTGCCGAGCGCGTAAAGCTGCTTGCCGCCGAGCGTCGTGGTACCCGAGTTGCTGAAGTTGCCGCCGAGCGCGAGTTGGCCAACCGGCATGTTCAGCGTGCCGCCGGCATTCACGGTCACGTCGCCGCCCACCGACAGCGTGGTGGTCGCGACGCCGGAGATCGAGAGGGTATTGCCGGACTTGATCAACAGGCTCTCGATGGTCGCGTCCTGTCCCAGCGTGACATGGCCGCTGGCGGTGTTGCCGATCGTGACGTCCGAGTAGAACATCGGGGCGGCGTTCGAACTCCAGCCGCCGGCCGTGGTCCAGTTGCCGGTGCCGCCGTTCCAGATCTCCGCCGTGGTGCCAGGTGTGCTGACGACCTGGAGCTGGATGTTGCCGGCCGTGTTGTTGTAGACCACCCCGAGCGTCCTCCCCTCTCCGAGGTCGGTGCCGGTGCCGGGGGTGACCGTGCCCGTGCCGTTCTGCACCCCATCAAATACGCCGGAGAGGCTGCCCGGCGCGAAGTTCATCACCGTGAAGGTCTGGCCGGGCGTGTAAGTCAGGCTGCCGCTTGCGTTGCCCTGAATCGTGCCACCGGTCAGTTCGAGCGTCGAATCGGGGCTGACGGTGATTTCGGTGTTGCCGGCGTCGCTTTGGTAGCTTGCGACGGTGGCCCCCGAATCGATCCTGAGGCCTCCGTTGATGGTGAGCGTGCCGGGTGTGTGGCCATAGCCGCCGCTCAACGTTGCTCCGCTACCGATCGTGGTGAAGCCCGCGACCGTGCCATCGCCCTCCAGCATCCCGCCAACGAAGTCGTTGTGGCCAGAGGTCAATACGCCGTTGGTGCGAACGGTGGTTGTTCCGCCCGTCTGGCGGTAGCCGTCGGCCCCGCTTACGGCGAGCTTGCCGTAGGCGTCGATGTAGACGTCTCCGTAACTGCCCGAATTGCTGGCGTTGCCGTCCACCGTGACCGTCGCCATCGCCCCGCTGTTGCTGCCCGCGACGGTGATATAGCCACTGTTCAACAGGTCGCCATTGACTTTTGCGGTGACGGCGCTCG
>DASSOQ010000060.1:0-3122 GCA_035700365.1 Rhodanobacteraceae bacterium
CCGTTTGCGATGAGTGCGCCCGGAACCCCTGGACTCGCCATCAATTGGTGCCGCGAGGCCGCGCCAATTCCGGAGTGGGAGGAGCGTAGAAGAAGCGTGGCGGCATGCAATTACCCTAAAAGGATCCAGTGATCGGATTCCCCCGCGGGCGACAAGAGATCAATATGGATTGGACTCGCGCCATCTTTGGCGCTCGCCCTGCCAGCCGCCCGCGGCGTTCGCATTCGCAGTCCCTGCAAATGCAGTCGGGTTCCGCCCGCAAACAGCGCGGGCGGCCCCGGACTGACGACAATTCTCTGCTGACATGCGGCGCGGCGCCGGTCGGGTTAATTACCGATCACCCGCACTCGGCCCTGCGAGAGCTTGTGCGTTGCTTCTCCCGATTTCGGCGCGTTCCGACGACGGCGGAATCTCAGAACGGGATGTCGTCGTCCTCGAAGCCGCCATTGTCCTGCGGGGGCGGCGCCGAAGGGCGTGCGCCGGCTGGCGCACCCGCGGGGCGGCCCTGCTGCTGGCGCGGGCGGTAGTCGCTGCCCTCGCCGCGACCGCCGCCTTCGCCCTGGCCGCCGATCATCTGCATCTCGTTGGCGATGATGTCGGTGGTGTAGCGCTCGATGCCGTCCTTGTCGGTGTACTTGTCCGTGCGCAACGAGCCTTCGATGTACACCTGCCGGCCCTTCTTCAGGTATTCGCCGGCGATCTCGGCGAGGCGCCCGAAGAACTTGATGCGATGCCATTCCGTGCGTTCCTGGCGCTCGCCGGACTGCTTGTCCTTCCAGCTGTCGGTGGTGGCGATCCGGATGGTGCACATCGCCGTGCCGGACGCGCTGTAGCGGGTCTCCGGATCCGCGCCGAGGTTGCCGATCAGGATGACCTTGTTGACGCCGCGTGCCATGTGCGAACCCTCGAATGGTGGACAACTGGACCGATGATCCTAGCATGCGCCGCCCGGCGGATAGCGGCCCGCGCCGCGGCATCCTGTAGGTGTTTTCCTGCAGAACCCGCCGCCTGCGGTCGGTCCGGATCCCGAGGCGCCGGCCGCGACCGCGGGGCAGAAGGGGCAGCCGCACGGCAGCCGCGCGCTTCCCTGTAAAATCGAGGGCTTGCCGCCCGCAGGTTGCCCATGAGCCGCGCCGCCCCCGCCCCAGCGCCGGAATCCGCCAATCCATTCCTCGTCGCGCGCGACCTCGCCGCTCGAGACATGCGCGAAGTCGACCGGATGATCCGCCAGCGACTGCACTCGGACGTGGTGTTGATCAACGCGATCGGCGAACACATCGTGGGTGGCGGTGGCAAGCGCCTGCGGCCGATGCTGCACGTGCTGGCCGCCCACGCTGCGGGTTACCAGGGCGAAGCGCACATCGAACTCGCGGCAGTGATCGAGTTCATCCACACGGCGACCCTGCTGCACGACGACGTGGTGGACGAATCCGACCTCCGGCGTGGCCGCAAGACCGCCAATGCGGCCTGGGGCAACGCCGCCAGCGTGCTGGTCGGCGATTTCCTGTATTCGCGCTCGTTCCAGATGATGGTGGAACTGGACCGCATGCCGGTGATGCGGATCCTCGCCGACACCACCAACTCGATCGCCGAAGGCGAGGTGCTGCAACTCCTGAACATCGGCAAGGCCGAGACCGACGAGGCTGCCTACATGCGGGTGATCGAGCGCAAGACCGCGGTGCTGTTCGCGGCGGCGACCGAACTTGGTGGCGTGCTGGCCGGTCTTCCCGCAGATCAATGCGGGGCGCTGCGCCGCTACGGCACCCAGCTCGGCTGCGCCTTCCAGATCGCCGACGACCTGCTCGACTACGTCTCCGACACCGACACCCTCGGCAAGAACATCGGCGACGACCTCGCCGAGGGCAAACCCACCCTGCCGCTGATCTACGCGATCCAGCGCTCGACGCCGATGCAGGCCGAGCTGTTGCGGAACGCCATTACCAGTCAACGGTTGTCCGCGCTCGACGTGATCGTCGACACGATCCGGCATTCAGGCGCGCTGGAGCGTACCCAGGCCCGCGCGCAGATGCACGCGGATGCGGCGCTCGAAGCTCTCGCGACGTTGCCGGCCTCGGAGTACCGCGACACGCTGGCCGGACTGGCGGAATACGCCGTCAGCCGCACGAGCTGACTACCCCCTTTCCCAAAAAACATTTGTCATTCCGGACGCGCCCACAGCGTGGGCGAGATCCGGAATCCAGGTTTTCCGGCGCTGGCGGAGCGTGGATTCCGGGTGCCCGTGCCGGCGACGCCGGCCCGGGCACCGGAATGGCGATGTCAAGGTTCAGGCGGGACAGCACACCAGCAAAGGGGAAAGCATCACCGCGCAAACGCCTCGTCGAACCACGAATGCATCAGCGCGAACGCGCGCTTCGCGACGGGCGGGTCGTACACGCAGCCCGGCGGCGAGTTCGCCTGCGGCTCGGCGAAGCAATGCACCGCGCCTCCGAACACCACGAATTGCCAGGGCGCGGGACTCTGCTGCATCTCCTTCATGAACGCTGGCGCGTCGGGCATCGTGCCGCGGTCGTCACCGCCGTTCATCGCCAGCACGCTCGCCTTGATCTGCCTGGCGAGCGCCGGATCATCGGTTCCGAGGCCGCCGTGGAAACTCACGACCGCGGCAACATCCGTGCCGGTGCGTGCCAAGTCCAGCACCGAGGTGCCGCCGAAGCAGAATCCGATGGCCGCGAACTTGCCCGCATCGATGGGGGCGGCATGGTTTGCCGCCAGTTTCTTCAGCTCGTCGAACGCCGCCACGACCCGATTGCGCAGCAACGCGCGGTCGGCATACAACGGCCTGGTCGCGGCGCGGGCTTCCTCGCTGCCCTTCGGGCGCAGCTCCTTGCCGTACATGTCGCCCATGAAGATCACGTAGCCACGGCCGGCAATCGACTTCGCGAAATCGATATTGGCCCCATTGATGCCGGTCCAGTCCGGGATCATCAGGAGGCCCGGCCGCGGCGCCTCCACCGCGTCGTCCCAGACCAGCACGCCCTGCATGGCCTTGCCGTCGACGGTGTAGTCGATGGTCTGGGTGCGCATCGCAGCGTGTGCGAGCGATGCGACGCCGAACATCAGCAACAACACGAACATTGCCTTGCGCATGATCGTCTCCTTGC
>DASSOQ010000061.1:0-11661 GCA_035700365.1 Rhodanobacteraceae bacterium
CCTCGGCGCGCTGGTCGCGGGCACCAAGTACCGCGGCGATTTCGAGAAGCGCCTGAAGGCCGTGATCGCCCAGCTCAAGAAGGATCCCAACGCGATCCTGTTCGTGGACGAAATCCACACCATCATCGGTGCGGGTTCGGCGTCGGGCGGCACCATGGATGCCTCGAACCTGATCAAGCCGGTGCTGGCCTCGGGTGAGCTGCGCTGCATCGGCTCGACCACCTTCCAGGAATTCCGCGGGGTGTTCGAAAAGGACCGCGCGCTGGCGCGGCGTTTCCAGAAGATCGACGTGGTCGAGCCTTCCGTCGCCGACACGGTCGAAATCCTGAAAGGGCTGAAGTCCCGCTTCGAGGAACACCACGAAGTCAGCTACACGGAGGAGGCGCTGAAGGCGGCGGTGGACCTTTCGGTCAAGCATATTCCCGACCGGCTGCTGCCGGACAAGGCCATCGACGTGATCGACGAGGCCGGTGCCCACCAGCGGCTGCTGCCCGACGAGGAGCGCACCGGAACCGTCGACGTGGGCGAAGTCGAATACATCGTCGCGCGGATGGCGCGGATCCCGCAGAAGCAGGTTTCCGCCTCAGACCGCGACGTGCTGAAGAACCTCGACCGGAACCTGAAGATGGTGATCTTCGGCCAGGACCAGGCGATCGACACGCTGGCGTCCGCGATCAAGATGGCGCGCTCGGGCCTTGGCGATCCCAACAAGCCGATCGGCAATTTCCTGTTTGCGGGCCCGACCGGCGTCGGCAAGACCGAGGTGACCCGCCAGCTCGCGATGCAGCTCGGCATCGAGCTGGTGCGTTTCGACATGTCCGAATACATGGAGCCGCATTCGGTGTCGCGCCTGATCGGGGCGCCCCCGGGCTACGTCGGTTTCGACCAGGGCGGGCTGCTCACCGAATCGGTGGTCAAGCATCCGCACTGCGTGCTGCTGCTGGACGAAATCGAAAAGGCGCATCCCGACCTGTTCAACATCCTGCTGCAGGTCATGGACCACGGCGTGCTCACCGATACCAACGGCCGCGAGGCAAACTTCCGCAATGTGATCGTGGTGATGACGACCAACGCCGGTGCGCGCCAGGCCGCGAGCCGCAGCATCGGGTTCATGGAACAGGACCGCACCACCGACGCGATGGAAGTCATCCGCCGCACGTTCACCCCGGAATTCCGCAACCGCCTGGATGCGATCGTGCAGTTCAAGGCGCTGGACATGGAACACATCCTGCGGGTGGTCGACAAGTTCCTGATCGAGCTCGAGACCCAGTTGCTGGAGAAGCGCGTGAGCCTCAACGTCGAGCCCGCTGCGCGGCAGTGGCTGGCCGAACACGGCTTCGACCAGCAGATGGGCGCACGCCCGATGGCACGGCTGATCCAGGACAAGGTCAAGCGCGCGATCGCCGACGAGTTGCTGTTCGGCAGCCTCGCCGACGGCGGCAAGGTGACCCTGGACGCCGTCGATGGTGAACTGACCGTCGACACGTCGGCCGCCGAGAAGCTGCCCGCGGTCGTGGAGTAGCCTCCATGCACCCTTCCCCCGCCTGCGGGGGAAGGGCCGCCACTGCGCAATCCGGTCCCGGCCATCAACCCTCGTTGCGGGAGCGCGCCGGCAGGATCAGCCCCCCGCCACCTCGATGCCGCAGCGAAACAGGCGCTCGGCGCCCGCCTCGAGGCGGATCGCGGCTGCGCATTCGGGGCGGTTGAACGCATCCGCCATGCTTTCCATGGGCTCCAGGGCGACCGCGCGTCGCGCGCCATGCCTGAGCGTGTCCGCGGTGAAGGCGTGCACGCCGCCGCGTTCCTGCCACATCGTGACGGCGAAACCATCGGCCGGATCGGTGAGCCGGGTGCGGATGCGGCTGTCGGCGTCCGGCTCGACATCCACGTAACCTGCATCGAGGATACTGTGCGCGATCTCCCGCGGCCGCCGGAAATCGAATGCCGGCGCGTCGTCCAGCGGCACGTAGGCGGCCTTGCCTGGCAGCGCAATCATGTCTGCATCCGTGCGGATCAAGGTATCGGCGGGAATCTCCAGCAACCAGCCATCGACCTCCCGGTCGTTGACGCGCAGGTACGGATGCCACCCGAAGAAGCACGGCGCCGCGGTGTCGCCCGCGTTGCACATGCGCGCTTCCAGCGTGAGGCCTCCGGCATCCAGTGTGAACGCGACGGCAACGTCGATCGTGAAGGGGTAGCCCGCGCGCGGGTGGATCGTGGAGTCGAGCGTGACCCGTGCCGACGATTCCCCATCCGCGAGTTCCGCGACGGCGAAGTCGGCATCGCGCAGGAAGCCGTGCATGATTCCGCGCGCGGCGTCCTCGAAGCCCGGCTGCAGGTCGTATTCGCGGCCATCGAAGCGGTAGCGCGCGTTGGCGATCCGTCCGGCGAACGGCACCATCACCGCGAAGTGAGAGCCGGGGCGCGCCGCGATTTCCGCACCGTCGCGGTAGCCGGACGCGACGTCGAACGTGGCCTCGCCGCGTGGCACTTCGAAAGCGATCAGCGCGGCGCCATGGCGGGCGATCCGCACGCGCCGGCCGGCAGCGTCGCGCAGCACCACCAGGGGCTGCGTCCCGGTCACGGCGTGTTCGGTGGTGTACCGGTTCATCGAATGGATCCGCTCACGATGTTTCGAGTGTAACAAGCCGGCGATGCCGTTACCGCTTCACGTCCGCAGGCAGCGTCTTTGACGGCACCTTGACGGGCCGCTGGCTAGATTGGATTCCGGAGGGCGCCCCTCGCCGCGCTTTCGACGAGGGCTGGCTACAGCGCCTTGAGTCGCGCACCGCCCGTGATCCGCGGGACCCGGTGCGATTCCCTGGAATCGCAGGAGGTGCCTCATGAATGGCAACGTCGCCAATCCCTGGCCGCTCGGTTTCGGCGTGCTGGGCATTGCACTGTGGATGCTTTCGGTGATTCCCGCGGGCATCGCCGGCCCGATGGGGTTCGGCCTTGGTCCCGGCGCCATGCACGGCATCTTCACCGTCGCGATGCTCGGCCTGCTGATCGCCGGGATCGCCGCGTTCCTGCGCCGCGAAAGCTGGCTCGGGTTCTTCTTCCTGTTGTGGTCCGGCCTGTTCTGGGCCAGCGGCTTCGGCTTCGAACGCGCCGGCGGCATGCGCTTCGAGGGCTGGTACCTGATGACGATCACGCTGGTGAACTTCTATCTGTGGTTCGCGGCGTGGAAGAGCGACAAGCTCGGCGGCGCCGTTTCGCTGATGGTGCTGCTGCTGTGGGTGTCGTTCCTGTGCTACGGGTTGAACGGCTTCTTCGGCGGCTGGGTGCTGCTCCGGATCGGCGGCGCATTCGGGCTCGCAAGCGCGCTGGCGTCGTTCTACATCTCCGCCACCACCCTGGCCATCACGCATTACCCCGAGCGCCGCTACCCCGGCATCCTGTACGTCGAGACGTACCCCGGCACGCCGCCGCGTGAACCGCGGGTCTGAGTGCTCCAGGCTTCCGCGGCGGCCGGTTGGCGCCGGGGGGTCCGATCATCGCTGCGCCCGCAACCGCAAGCCGCGCGGCGTCAGCACGCGTTCGATGATTTCGAACACGCCCTGCATCACCAGCGCGAGCAGCGCGGCCGGCACCGCGCCCTCCATGATCAGCGGCACGCTGTCGAGCCGGATGCCGGCGAGGATCGGTTGCCCGTAGCCGCCCGACCCGATCAGCGCGCCGAGTGTTGCGGTGCCGACATTGATCACGGCCGCGATCTTCACGCCCGCGAGGATCGAGCGGAGCGCCAGCGGAAGTTCGATCCGCCACAAGCGAACCCGCGGTGGCAGGCCCAGGGCGGCCGCCGATTCCAGCAGCGACGGCGAAAGAGCGGTGAGTCCGGCGTGGGTGTTGCGCACGATCGGCAACAGGCTGTACAGGAACAGCGCGGCGATCGCGGGCTCCGCGCCAATCCCGAAGATCGGGATCATGAAGACGAACAAGGCCAGCGATGGCACCGTCTGCAGGATGCCGGTCAGGCCCAGCACCAGGTGCCCGAGCCGGCGGTAGCGTGCCGCGAAGATGCCCAGCGGCACGGCCAGCACGATCGCCAGCGACAGCGAGATGCCGACCAGCCCGAGGTGCTGCAACGTGTAGCGGGCCATCCGGCCCCAGAACGCGCCGCTCCCGCCGCCGGGCTTCACCCGCACGCCGAGGAAATCCGCCGCGGCCATGGTCTCGCTCTCGCCGTCGATCTTCACGGCCCTGTTCATCGCGCGCATCTGCTTCGCGTCGATGCTGCCCGCGAGGTCCTGCAGCGCCCGGACGAACGCGGGCGCGCGCCGCTTCAGGTCCAGGCGGTACAGGAACACCGCATCGTAGTGCGGGAAGTAGTGGCGGTCGTCCTTCAGCACCCGCACGTGGTAGTAATCGATGTTCGCGTCGGTGCTGTACAGGTCGATCGCATCGACCGCGCCGGAGGCGAGCGCATGGTAGGCGAGGTCGTGGTCCATGCCGCGCGCGATCTGGGGCAGGTGGTATGCCCGCGCGAGGCCCGGCCAGCCGTCCGCCCGGTCCATGAACTCGTTCGAGAACGCCAGCTCGAGATCGGGGTGGCCGGCCAGGTCGGAAATGCTGCGGACGTGCAGCCTGGCCGCCTTGGATTCCAGCATCCCTATCGCATAGGTGTTGTTGAAGCCGAGCGGATCGGTGATGCCGATGCCGAGTTCCTCCAAGCGCGCGCGCAGCACCGCGATGCCGGCATCGGGCGGCAGGTCGCGGAGCAGTTCGTGGGTGATCGTGCCGGTGTATTCGGGGTAGGCGTCGATGTCGCCTTCGGTCAGCGCGCGCCAGAGGATGCGGGTGCCGCCGAGGCTTCGCCGGTGCTGCGCCTGCACCCCGTGCTCGCGTGCGGAGAGCCGCGCGAGCTCGCCCAGCACCACCGATTCGGTGAAGTTCTTGGAACCGATCACCACCGTCGGCGTGGCCGCCGGTTCCGGGTCCGCGGCACGTACGCGACCGGCCACCGCCAGCAGCAGGCTCGCGACGGCCAGCAGGAGCGGCGCGAGCTTCATGCGGCGGCACCGGGAAGGCCGCGGTGCGCGGCCAGGAACTCGCGCACGAAATCGTTCGCAGGTGCCCGCCGGAAGTCCTCGATGCCGCCATCCTGGATCACGCGGCCGCGCCGCATCAGCACCAGCCGGTTGCTGAAGAATGCAGCTTCGGCAAGGTCGTGGGTCACCATGATCACGGTCTTGCCGAGGCCGCGGAAGATCTCGCGCAGCTCGTCCTGCAGGCCGTGGCGTACCAACGGATCCAGCGCGCCCAGCGGTTCGTCCAGGAGCAGCGTCGGCGGGTCGAGCATCAAGGCGCGCATCAAGGCCACCCGCTGGCGCTGGCCTCCCGAGAGCTCGGCCGGAAAGCGCCGGAACTGGCTTTCCCTGAGGTGGGTCAGTTCGGCCAACTCGAGTGCGCGCTCGCGTATCCGTGCGCGCTTCCAGCCGAGGTGGTGCGGCAGCAGGGCGACATTGCCGAGCACCGTGAGGTGCGGAAACAGGCCGCCCTCCTGGATCACGTAACCGACCCGCCGCCGCACTTCCAGGACGTGCGCGCGCTGCAACGGCTCGCCGTCGAGCAGGACCTGGCCTGCGTCCGGCCACTCGAGCGCGATCAGCAGGCGCAGCACGGTGGATTTTCCCGAGCCACTGGTGCCGATCAGGATGGTGGTGCGTCCGCGATCGAAATCGAGGCTGACGTCATCGACGGCGCGGACTTCGCCCCATGCGCGGGTGACGCCCACCAGGGAAAAAGCCGAATCAGAGTCCCGCGAGGCAGGCATCGTCGATGTCGCGCCTCTTCTGGCCGACGATGGCGTAGTAATACAGCATGTTGCCTTCGATCGACAGCCGGTGGCGGTAACGCTCGAGGTGGTGCAGCTTCAGATAGTCGTCGTGGATCATCCGCTTGACCAGCCGCGAGAATCCGCTGTCGTCGCTGGTTTCGAGGAAGGTTTCCTTGATGTTGAAGGCCACCCAGCCACCGGTTTTCACGAGGTTGTACGCCGCCGCGAAGGCCGCCACCGGGATGTCGCCGAACCCGAGTGCAGCGACGGTGGTCATCGCGTCGAAATTCCAGTCGTTGAGTTCGGCCAGCACTTCCGGTGAAAGGTTCGTGAGGTCGGCGACGTAATACGCGTCGTACGCGCCGGGCCGGTCGCGATCCGCGGCACGCTCGGCTTCCTCGATGTTGTCGATGCCGACCACCCGCGCCGAACCATGCGCGACCAGCAGTTCGCCGACCATGCCGTTGCCGGCGCCGACATCAAGCACGCGCAGTTGGGTCGGATCGACGCCGGCCTTGCTGGCTGCGCTGCGCAACAATTCGGTCAGCTTGGCCGGAGAGGTGCACTTCAGCCGCTGGTAGAACAGTTGTTCGTACAAGCCGGGATGCTTGTAGATCCCGGCGTAGTCGTGGAAATCGATGCGACGTTCCCTGCCGTCTTCCGTGATCAGGAAATACGCCTCGCTCTGGCTGGCGCTGGTGAGGTTGGCGCTGGGAAAACGGATGTGGTAGCGCTGCGGTCGCATGCTGCTCCTTGGCATCGTCGGTGAGGAGCGCCGCGGCGACGGTGCAGGTAGCGCACGAGGGCGCTGGACCGGAATTCCATCGCAGGCGCCATGTGCGCGCATGGCGACGCTGGCGCACCACCGTATTGCATACCCGCAGGCATTGCAAACCGGCGCAGCGCCGGACGGATGCATGCGGCGCGCAACATCAATGTAACGGTTGATACAGGGTTCATGGCCCCGCCGTTATGCTGTTGGAGTCGCGCGGCGCAATGCCGCTGCGCTCGTCCGGTTCGCCGGGCGACGGTCGTCTCCAGCAGGCGGCACCAACGGCTGGTCCTCGTGTCACGCGTTTGCCGGTCTACCTGGTCCCCAGGTGCGATCCGCCCACGGTTCGTATCCGGGACTCCACTCGCCACGGCAGCGCGTGGGCTTCGTTCGCTGCCCCAGTTACAGGAAGTAACCCATGACTCGACCACAATCCAAACTTCTCGCACCGATTGCTGCCGCGATGATGCTCGCCCTCGGCACGGGCAGTGCCTTCGCGGCCACCAATCCGTCAAACAACCAGAACGACATGACCGGGCAGTCCGCCCAGACCGGACCGTCCAGCGACGTCTTCCGCGAAGGCCAGATCTGGGCCACCTACGTCATGAATCCGGCGTTGCAGTCCTACCGGATCGATTCCGATGTGCACGGCGACAAGGCAACCCTCACCGGGACCGTCGATACCAAGTACGAGAAATTGCTCGCCGGCGCCATTGCCCAGCAAGTCAGGGGCATCGATACCGTCGACAACCAGATCAAGATCGATCCCGCCGCGATCGTGGTGACCACCTTCGTCCCGGCCAACGCGTATGCGCAACACGTGCGCAACGCCACGACCAGCGCGGAGATCAATTCGCAACTCCTGTCGAACCAGTACACCGACGGCCTCGACATCGACGTCAAGACCCGCGACGGCAAGGTCACGTTGACCGGCGTCGCGGACACCCGGAAGGCCAAGCGGCGGGCAGGCGAGATCGCGGGCGACACCCGCGGCGTGACCTCGGTCGACAACCAGCTCAGGGTGAGTGGCGACGCCGTCGCCAACTCCAGCAGCGCCACCGCGCTGATCAACGATGACTGGATTGCCGACAACATCCGGTCCAGCTTCATGTTCACGGCCGGCATGGATCCGGGCGATATCGACGTCAACGTCGACAACCGCTCGGTCACTTTGAGCGGTACGGCGGACAGCGACATGGAACGCCAGAAGGCGATCGAGATCGCCCAGCAGACCCTCGGCGTCCGGTCGGTCGACGCCGATGGCCTGCGCGTGACGCAGGACCAGGTCGCGATGCAGTGACCAGCGCCGCGTCCCACCCGTTCGCGCTGGGCGTGGCGGCCTGCGGGCCGCGGAGTCGGAGCGCCGTGGCGACGCGCCCTTCGACTCCGGCGGTTGGCGCCTGCGCTCAGGACGAACGGGAACGGGACGCGCGGCGCGCCGCGAGCCGGACGATATGCGCCTGTGGTTCCGGCGGCATCGCGAAACCACCCAATGCGTCGGCGCTGGGCGTCGCGGCCACGGTAGGCCGCGGCGTCGAAGCGCCGTGGCGGGCGCGTCCTTCCGCCCCGTCCCTTGCGCGCCTGCGCCCATGGCGAGCGAGAATGGGGCGTGCATCGCTGAAGGCGCCATGGCGGCGGACGGTGTCCACGCTGCGGCAACCGCACTCAATGCCGCGTGCGCTTCCCGGCGGGGTTCATCTCGACGCTGAGCGAAAACGTGCGCTGCTCGCCCGGCTGCATCGCCCCGACGCCGACCAGGCGCCGCGCGATCTCCTCGCCGCGCTCGTTGCGGATCGTCAGCACCATCGAGTACTCCCACGCCCCGCTGTCGGGATTGCGGAAGCTGCCCTCGACGCGCAGCGGCGTCAGCTCCGCCTGCGCGCCGAGGTCACCGGCAGGGCCGCCGAACCGCAGCTTGTGGTTGCAGGCGGGGCAGACCGCGGCGCTTTCGAGGATGGTTTCGCGACAATGCGGGCAGGCGCGGGTCGCGCCCGCCGAACCCGCGCGTGGCGCGGTCATTTGCCGTGGCCGTTACCGTTGACGTGCCCGTTGTTCCTGGAAATGTCGGTGACGCCGGCCTTGCCATCGTCCCAGCCGAATTCGGCCTGGCCGCGCATCTTGGAGCCCTTGGCGACGCTGAAGGTCGTGGACTTGACGTCCCCCGTCAGCGAGCCGGTCTGCAGCAGTTCCACGTGTGCCGCGGTCTCGATGTTGCCGGTGAGCTCGCCCGCGATCGTCACGCGCTCGGCGCGCACGCTGCCGTTGACCTTGGCGCCGTTCTCGATCGTGAGATCCCCGCGCACGTTGATGTCGCCCTTGAAGCGGCCGGCGATGCGCACGTGGCCCGCGCCTTCGATCTTGCCCTCGATCACGAGGTCGGGCGCAATGTGCGATTCGGATCCGGACTTGCTGGCGGCGGGGGCGGGCTTGGCTTCGTAGCCGGCGGCCGGCGCCTTGGTGTGCACGGGGGATTCAATGGGTTCCGGGGCGTCGTAGCGGGCCACGTCGGGCGGATTGGGCAGCGACGAGGAGGATTTCACGGGTTCTTTCCACAGGGCCATGGCGGCGCTCCGGTTTCGGGGTCAGGGGTGGCCGAGCGTACCGCCAAATGGTGCGGATGGGAACCGAAAGATGAACAAAAACGCGAGTGCGCTCGCGGAATTGTGGACTGCATCTCTTGTAAATCCTGAACAGGTGTGCCGCGGCGCCCTGATCGCGGCGCAGGGCGCAACCGCGCAGCGGTTTCCGCCGGCGGTCGCGGGAACCCGACTGCGTCTGCAGGACTGCACACCCGAGCGCCGCAGGCGGCCCGAAGGAGAGCGCCAGGGATGGCGCGGGTCGATCGGCTGATGTCTTGCAGGATCGGGAAGAGATTCCGGGTCTCGCCCACTCCCTGGCTCGGCCGGAATGACGGTGCAAAGGCTCTTTCGCGGGGCCGACCCTAGCCCGCCGCCTTTTTCACCAGTGCCGTAATCTGCTTTTCTTCGGCCGCGCCGAGCTTGGTCAACGCATACGACGTCGGCCACATCGCGCCGTCGTCGAGCCTGGCCCGGTCGTTGAAGCCCAGGGTCAGGTAGCGGTCCTTGAACTTGGATGCGGGCCTGAAGAACACGACCACTTTCTCGTCGGCGTTGGCGTAGGCGGGCATGCCGTACCAGGTTTTCGGCAGGAGCTGCGGCGCGGCATCCCGTATGACCTTGTGCAGCCGCTCGCACAGCTTGCGCTCGGATTCGGGGGTCTTGGCGATCGCAGCCAGCACGTCCTTCTCGCCGTCGGCGCCGCGCCTGGCGTTCTTCAGTTCGCGTGCGCGTTCCTTCATCGCGGCGCGTTCTTCGGCGGTGAATCCAGAGGTCTTGCTTGCCTTGGCGGCTTGCCTGGTTGCCATGATCGTTTCCGTGTGGGTGGGCGCTCTTGCAGGTTGGCGCTTGGCGCGGACGTGGTCCGGGGGAAGTCCAACGATAATCGCGATCCATCCGGTTCGCGACCGATGCGGTATTGCGTGCCGATGGCACTGTCGGGTTTTTCCCGGAGCACGTGCGCAATCGACCAACCTGTGCACGCAGCGGGCCGGTGGGTCGCGCCGATGCATCTTCAATCCCGGTCGGGCGCGCCGAGCGGGAACCATGGCCGGTACGGGCGCGCCTGTTCGACGCAGCGGGCGAACGATCGCCGCGCCAGTAGGCGGGCGCGGTACGCACGCACGTTGTTGAACCCCGCACCGATCTCGTGCACCCAGTCGGCGTAGAACAAGGCCGGCGCGGCGGCGCAATCGGCGAGGCTGAAGGTATCGCCCGCGGCCCACTCGCGTTCGGCCATCTGCCTGTCCAGCCAGGCGTAGGCGGTATCGAGCATGCGACGCGCCTCGTCCACCCCGTACGGGTCGCGGTCGCGTTCAGGGCGCAACTGGTTGAACACCGCTTTCTGCACGGGCGTATGGATGTAGTTGTCGAAGAACCGGTCGAGCATCCGGACCTCGATCGCGGCGTCGGCGTTGGCGGGAATCAGCCGCGACGGCCCCGGGCGGTGCACGACGAGGTATTCGATGATGCAGGTGGCTTCCATCACCTGGCGTTCGCCGTCCACCAGGATCGGGAAACGCCTGAGCGGCCAGCGCCTGGCGAACTCCGCGTTGTTTTGCGGAAAGTCCCGTGACAGCTCGAGGAACTTGAAGGCGGTGGCGTTCTCGTACAGGGCCGTCAGCGCCTTCTGGGTGTAGGAGGAGAACGGGTGGCCATAGAGTTGCATGGTCGGCTCCGGCGGGCAGGGTCAGGATACGACGTCCGACCCCGTCCTGAGTCGACGGCGCGTCACGCGATGCTGGCGCGCCGGGCCGGAGACAGCGTCGCGACCCAGGCGGGTTACGACGCCTGACCGACCGGGCATGGGCGGGGTTGTATTGCGCGGCCGATGGCCTCACGTCCTGGCAATGGCCAAGGGCTTCGTCAACGACGATGCGGTGCAGGAACAAATCGACGCCACGGTCGCCGATGCGGTCGCACGTGCCCGCAGCAAACAGCGCAAGGGGCCGGGCCTGACCCATTGCGAGGAATGCGGCGCAGCGATTCCCGAGGCGCGGCGCAAGGCCGTCCCCGGCGTGCGCCTGTGCGTCGCCTGCCAGGCCGAGCACGACCGCGACGAAGCCACCTTCAGCGGCTACAACCGCCGCGGCAGCAAGGACAGCCAGCTTCGCTGAGAGCGCCGAGGGGCCGGCCGCCGTTTCCCTTTCCATGCATGACTTCAGCGCCGCAGGGCGGCCACTGGCCGCCGCGTGATGTCGTGCCGAGAGGCGTATGTGTTGCGGCGGTAGCGTTCGCGAATGAGATGCAAAGGTTCATGAGGGACGGCACACCAGAGTGGTGTCCCAAAAGTCGTTTGTCATCTATGGACTCCTCCCCGGTTGCAAGCACTTTTTTGCAAGAACACGGACGTTGCGTTCATCTATTCGGCCTGTGGGTGAGCCATGGGTTTCGACTCTGGCCTCGCATGGTGTCATCGCGTGTGGGGGCCAATCATTCCGACGGCCACATCCTCGGGCCTGATGACAAGTACGGCCTGTTCCCACACCCGGTGCGACCGGTGGTTCATGCGTGAAGTGGCTGCAAACGCTGGA
>DASSOQ010000062.1:0-4592 GCA_035700365.1 Rhodanobacteraceae bacterium
CGCGCCTCGCGCCACGCCGTGCCCCACCTCCGGCGTTCACCGCACCCCTGCATCCTCCACACGAGTTCGATCGGCTCGCTGCGGCCGCGCACGATGGGGCCGCCGTACGCCGCGATGAAGGCCGCGCTGAACCACTACACCACCACGCAGGCGCTCGCACTGGCCGATGACCGCATCCGCGTCAACGCGATCGCGCCCGGTTCGATCGAATTCGAAGGAGGTGTATGGGACAGCGTGAAGCACGCAAGACCCGAGCAATACGCGCAGGTGCTGGCGACGATTCCGTTCGGCCGCTACGGCACCCCCGGTGAAGTCGCGCACCTCGCGCTCTTCCTGGCGTCGCCCCTGGCGAGCTGGATCACCGGCCAGATCATGGTCGTGGACGGCGGGCAGTCGCTGCGCTCCTGATCGCCGGCGCGGGAGCGCCACGGGTATGCGACCATAGCGCGGTGCCATCGGAGGCAGTTCAGCCATGAATACGGTCTATCCGCGCACCAGTTCACTGGCGGTGGTCAGCCTCATCTTCGGGATCCTGGCGTACGTCTTCCTGCCGGGTGTCGGCGCGGTGGTCGCGGTGATCTGCGGGCATTCGGCGCGCTCGGAGATCCGCCGCTCGCCGCCCGGCAGCATCGAGGGCGACGGCATGGCCCTGGCCGGGCTGGTGCTGGGATGGATCCAGATCGCCTGCGCGATCATCGCGGTCGGATTCGCGATCCTCATCGTCGCCGGCGCCATCGCGTTCCACGGGTTCCACTGATCGATGTACGGGGCGCTGCGGCCGCTGCTGTTCGCGCTCGAAGCCGAAGCCGCGCACGGCCTGACCCTGTACGCACTCGACGTCGCGCAGCGCAGCAACCTGCTGCGATTCGTCGCGCACCCCCCGCCCGAGGACCTGCCGGTGCGCGCGTTCGGGATCGATTTTCCGAATCCCGTCGGGCTCGCGGCGGGGCTGGACAAGAATGGCGAACACCTCGATGCGCTGGGCGCGCTCGGCTTCGGATTCATCGAGGTCGGCACGGTCACGCCGCGCCCGCAGCCGGGCAATCCCAAGCCGCGCTTGTTCCGGCTGCCCCGACGGGAAGCCATCATCAACCGGATGGGGTTCAACAACGACGGCGTCGATGCGTTGGTGCGGAATGTCGAGGGTGCGCGATGGCGCGGCGTGCTCGGCATCAACATCGGCCGGAACAAGGACACCCCGAACGAGCGGGCCGCCGACGACTACCTCGCCTGCCTCGGGCGCGTGTACCCGCTCGCCAGCTACGTCACCGTCAATGTCTCCTCGCCGAATACGCCGGGGCTGCGCGACCTGCAGGAGGGCGATTCGCTGCAGCGGCTGATCGCCGTGCTGGTGGAATCGCGCGAGCAACTCGCCACGCGGCACGGCGCGCGCAAACCGATCCTGCTGAAGATCGCGCCCGACCTCGATGATGCGGGGATGGATGGGGTCGCCGCCGCGGTCGCGGGTTCCGGAATCGACGGCCTGATCTGCACCAACACCACGATCGACCGCGCGGGTGTCGCGGGCGAGCTGCACGCCGACGAGGCCGGCGGCCTTTCCGGCAAGCCGTTGTTCGAGCCGTCCACCGAAGTGTTGCGGGGCATGGCCCGCCGCCTCGGCGCGAACATGCCGCTGGTCGGCGTCGGCGGCATCTCGAGCGGCAGCGACGCCGCCGACAAGCTCGCCGCCGGCGCCACGCTGGTGCAGATCTACTCCGGCCTGGTCTTCCGCGGTCCCTGGCTGCTGACGGAGTGCGTGGAGGAAATCCGGCGTCAGCGGCCCGGCGGCGAGACCGCATGACGGGCATCGAGGGGCACGCTTTCGAACCCATCCCACCCCGGCCCGCCCCTTGAAGGGAAGCGAGAACCGCGACCGTCCATGCCGAATTCGCCCACCAACGCTGCCGCATTCACCCTGACGGAACATGCTTCGCTGCTCCAGCGAAATACACTGCGCGTGGATGCGCGTGCAGCGTGGCTGGCGGAGGTTCACGACGCCAAGGCGATTCCCGCGCTGCTGGCCGAACCCGCCCTGCGCGGCAAGCCCTTGTTGCTGCTTGGCGAAGGCTCGAATGTCCTGTTCGCCGGCGCTTGCGAGGGCGCGGTCGTGACGATGAAGACCCACGGCGTCGAAGTGATTTCCCAAGACGCGGACGCCGCGCGCATCCGGGTCGCGGCCGGAGAGCACTGGGACGATCTGGTGCGCTGGACGCTCGCGCAGGGTTACCCGGGTCTCGAAAACCTGATCCTGATTCCCGGCAGCGTGGGCGCGGCTCCGATGCAGAACATCGGAGCGTACGGGGTCGAGGTCGGGGAGTTCGTCGAATCGGTGGAAGCGTTCGACCTGCCCGGGCAGCGCGCCGTGCGTTTCGAAAACGCGCAATGCGAATTCAGCTACCGCGACTCGGTTTTCAAGCGCCACCCGGATCGCTGGCTGATCACCGCGGTGACACTCCGCCTGCCGCGCACGCACGCGCCGCGCATCGAATACGCCGGCCTGCACGAGGAACTCGGGCGAATGGGCGTCGCGAACCCGGCGCCTATCCATGTCGCCGATGCGGTGGTGAACCTGCGTACCCGCAAGCTGCCTGACCCGGCCGTGATCGGTAACGCCGGCAGCTTCTTCAAGAATCCGGTCGTCCCCGAACGGCAGGCCGCCAGGTTGCGCGGCGCGCACCCGCAATTGCCCTGCTGGCCGGTGGACGGGGGCTCGAAGTTGTCGGCCGCCTGGCTGATCGAGTCCTGCGGATTCAAAGGCTTGCGAGATGGTGATGCAGGCATTTCGAATCGGCACGCGCTGGTTCTGGTGAACCACGGGCGCGCCTCCGGCGCCGAACTCTGGGCTCTCGCGCAGCGTGTACGCGACGGGGTGCGCGAACGTTTCGCCGTCACCCTGGAACCGGAGCCGCGGATCATCGGCGCTTCCGGCTAGCCGCGCTGCCCGGCATGCGGGCTACGACCGGATTGCGGGAGCGCGCCACGCGCGCGACCTTCGCACGCAACAAGACCGGCCGCGGCCATGGGCCGCTCCTACAAGAGCGCGCGTCGCCCAGGTGAATGCAGGAGCGGCCCATGGCCGCGACATCGGTTCACCCCGCCGCCTTGCTGCCCGCCTGCTCAGCGCCGCGTGTTACCGAGCAGCCTCAGCAGTTCCAGGTACAGCCAGACCAGCGTCACCATCAGGGCGAAGGCGCAGTACCACTCCATGTAGCGCGGCGCGCCTGCGGCCGTGGCTCGCTCGACCAGGTCGAAGTCCAGCACCAGGTTCAGGGCGGCGATGCCGACCACGAACAGGCTGAAAAGGATGCCGAAGGTGCCGCCACCGAAGACGAACGACATGCCGCCGTAGCCGGTGAATGCGGAAATCCCCCACTGCACCAGGTAGAGGAGCAGGATTCCGCCGGTCGCCGCCCCCACGCCCATGCGGAACTTCTGGGTGACCTTGATCACGCCGCTGCGGTACAGGAACAGCATCACCGCCAGCACTCCGATCGACGCCATCACCGCCTGCAGCACGATGCCGTGGTAGCGCACCTCGAACAGCGCCGAGATCCCGCCGAGCGCCGTACCCTCAGCCAGCGCATACAGCGGCGCCGTGACCGGCGTCCAGTTGGGTTTGAACGCGCTCGCGACGGCAAGCACCAGTCCCACGATCAGGCCGCCCATCAGGAACGGCGTCACCGCGGCTGCGCCGGCGGCGAGATCACCGCCCGCCGAAGCATTCATGAAATGGTTCCAGGTCCAGGCGCCGGTGATCAGCATCAGCACCAGCAGCAGACCGGTGCGAACCAGCGTGCCGTTCAGGGTCATCGGCTCGGCGGTTGCCGGCAGGTTCTGGAAGAACTTGTCGCGCAGCACGGGGTTACGGGAACGCAGGGCCATGGATCTCCTCACTCGATCGATCGTTGCCGGCCGCTGCCGGCGTTGCTGCAAGGTTAGCGGACGCGCGGATGCGCCGCCACGCCGCCCATGGGACCCTGGCCCACCCAGCCGAGTTCCACCGGAGCCCGTTCCGAGCGCGACGCACAGGCCCCTCGATGGCGCGCCACGCCTACCGATCAGCCGCCCGCGGATTCGGGCGGACGCACATCCGGCAGGAATGCGGCCAGCAGGCCCAGCAGCGGCAGGAAAGCGCAGACCTGGTACACGAACTCGATCCCGTAATGGTCGGCCACCACGCCGAGCACCGCCGCGCCGATGCCGCCGAGCCCGAAACTGAAGCCGTAGAACATTCCCGACACCATGCCGATGCGATGCGTCAGCATGTCCTGCGCATACACGATGATCGCCGGAAACGCGGACGCAAGGATCAGGCCGATCACGACGCTCAGGCCCACCGTCCAGCCGAGGCCCACGTGCGGCAGCAGCAGAGTGAACGGCGCGCAGCCGAGGATCGAGAACCAGATGACTCGCCGCCGTCCGATGCGATCGCCCAGCGGACCGCCGATCAGCGTGCCGGCCGCGACGGCAAACAGGAACACGCCCAGGAGGTTCGCGGCCGCATGCGCCGACAGCCCGAAGCGGTGGATCAGGTAGAACTCGTAGTAGCTGCTGATGCTCGCAAGATAAAAGAACTTCGAGAACATCAGGAT
>DASSOQ010000063.1:0-5636 GCA_035700365.1 Rhodanobacteraceae bacterium
GCGCGCGCACGCTCACCACCTGAGCGATCCGGCCGGTTGCCGGCGCGCGTTCACGACCACCTGCGCGATGCGGCCGTTCGCGAACGACGCGACGCGATGGCCCATGTCCGCGATGGCCACGTTGTGGGTGATGACCACCGAGGTCGTGCCGAGCTCGGCGTTGATGCGTTCGATGGCCTGCAGCACGATCACGCCGGTGGGCGAATCGAGCGCCCCGGTGGGTTCATCGCAAAGCAGGATTTCCGGCCGCTTGGCGATCGCGCGGGCGATCGCGACGCGCTGCTGCTCGCCGCCGGAGAGTTCGGCCGGGAAATGGTCGGCGCGGTCCGCAAGGCCCACGAGCGCAAGCGCTTCCGCCGGCGCCATCGCATGGCTCGCGATCTCCGTCACCAGTGCGACGTTCTCCCGCGCGGTGAGGCTCGGAATCAAATTGTAGAACTGGAACACGAAGCCGACGTGTTCGCGGCGGTAGCGCGTCAGCTCGCGCTCGCTCATGCGGGTCAGGTCGTGGTCGCGAAAGCGCGCGGTACCGGCCGTCGGGCGATCCACGCCGCCGAGGATGTTGAGGAAGGTCGATTTGCCCGAACCGGATGGCCCGAGCAGCACGAGCATCTCGCCCTGGAAAATGTCGAGGTCGATCCCGCGCAGCGCATGGACCTCGACGGATCCCGAACGATAGATCTTGGTGAGGCCCTGGACGTGGAAGGCCACGGCCTTGCCGGGTTCGTACTGGAAGGATGCGGCGCGCATGCTGCCGGTTTAGCGGCAAACAGGTCCCGCCCCTTGATCCAGCGCAACTGGCGGAATCCGGCCCGGGGATGCCAAAGCGCAGACCGGACACTATGATCGCTTTCCTTCAGGCGACGATCCGATGCTGCTGCTGATCGACAACTACGACAGTTTCACGTTCAACCTCGCCCAGTACCTCGGCGAGCTCGGACAGGACGTGAAGGTGCTGCGCAACGACGCCGTGGATGTCGCCGGCATCCGCGCCTTGGCGCCCGCGCGCATCGTGGTGTCGCCGGGTCCGGGCAGGCCGGATGATGCCGGCGTGACGCTGGCGCTGATCCGCGAACTGGCCGGCACGATCCCGATCCTCGGGGTGTGCCTCGGCCACCAGGCGATCGGGCAGGCGTTCGGGGGGAAGGTGGTTCGCGCGAAGGAAATCATGCACGGCAAAACCTCGCCGATCCGGCATCGCGGCGCCGGGGTGTTCGCGGGCCTGGAAGATCCGTTCGAGGCCACCCGCTACCACTCGCTCGTGGTCGAGCGCGCCAGCCTTCCGGATTGCCTGGAAATCACCGCGTGGACGGAGCATCCGGATGGGGCCTTCGACGAGATCATGGGCTTGCGCCACAAGACGCTCCCGGTGGAAGGCGTGCAGTTCCACCCGGAGTCGATCCTGACGTCGAGCGGCCATGACCTGCTGCGCAATTTCCTGGTCCAGGCGTTGCCCAGGGCGGCATGACCATGCCCATCACGCCGCACGAAGCGTTGCAGCGCACGATCGAGCACCGCGAGATCTTCTTCGACGAAATGGTCGACCTGATGCGTCGGATCATGCGCGGCGAGGTGTCGCCCGCGATGACTGCGGCGATCCTCACCGGCCTGCGCGTGAAAAAGGAGACGGTCGACGAGATCGCTGGCGCCGCGACGGTGATGCGCGAGCTCGCCGCGAAGGTGGTCGTGCCGGCCGACCCGCACATGCTCGACATCGTCGGCACCGGTGGTGACGGCGCGCTGAGCTTCAACATCTCCACCGCTTCGATGTTCGTCGCGGCCGCCGCCGGGGTGCGCGTCGCCAAGCACGGCAACCGCAGCGTGTCCTCCTCGTCCGGCAGCGCCGACGTACTCGAGGCGCTGGGCGCGAGCATCGACCTCGGCGCGGAAGAAGTGGCGCGCTGCATCGGCCAGACCGGGATCGGCTTCATGTTCGCGCCGCGTTTCCATCCTGCCATGAAGGCGGTCGCGCCGGTGCGCCGGGAGATGGGCGTGCGCACCCTGTTCAACATCCTGGGGCCGCTGACCAACCCGGCCGGTGCGCCGAACATCCTGATGGGCGTGTTCCATCCGGACCTCGTCGGAATCCAGGTGCGTGTCTTGCAGCGGCTCGGCGTCGCGCGCGCGCTGGTCGTGCACGGCAAGGACGGGCTGGACGAGATTTCGCTCGGGGGCGCGACCCTGGTCGGCGAGCTGCGCGACGGCAAGGTGCGCGAATACGAAATCGAGCCCGAGCAGTTCGGCGTCCCGATGGCATCCAGCCGCAACCTGCGGGTCGGCGATGCCGCGGAATCCAAGGCGATGCTGTTGCGCGTGCTGGCTGGCGAGGCCGGCGTCCCCCGCAACATCGTGCTGCTGAACGCCGGTGCCGCCTTGTACGCGGCCGGCGCCGCCGCTTCGATCGCCGGCGGCATCGAACGGGCGCGCGGGGCGGTCGACGACGGTTCGGCGCGCGCCAAGCTCGACGAATTCGTGGCCGCGACCCGCGCGCTGGCGGGCTACGAGTCCCGGCTCGCGGGTCCCGAGCCCCACGCGTCGTGAACAACATCCTCCGCACCATCCTCGCCCGCAAGCGCGAAGAGATCGACGAGCGAAGTGCGGCGTTGCCGACCCGCGCCTTGCGCGATCGCGCGGCCGCCGCCGCCCCGCCGCGCGGGTTCGTCCGCGCCTTGCAGGCCCGTGTCGCCGCCGGGCAATCGGCCGTGATCGCGGAGGTCAAGAAGGCCAGCCCGTCGAAGGGTGTGATCCGCCCCGATTTCGACCCGGCCGCGATCGCGCGCAGCTACGCATCGGGCGGCGCCACCTGCCTGTCGGTGCTGACGGACGTGGATTTCTTCCAGGGCAGCGACGCCTTCCTGCAACGGGCCCGTGCCGCCTGCGCGCTGCCGGTGTTGCGCAAGGATTTCACCATCGAGCCCTACCAGGTGCACGAGGCGCGCGCCATCGGTGCCGACGCCGTCCTGCTGATCGCGGCCGCGCTCGGCAATGCCGAGTTCGCGAACCTGCATGCGCTGGCGCTGGAACTCGGCATGGACGTGTTGCTCGAGGTGCACAACGCCGCCGACCTGGAACGGGCCCTGATGTTGCCCCGCGGGGATCGCACGGCGATCGGCGTCAACAATCGCGATCTCGCGACTTTCGAGACCAGCCTCGATACGGTCCTCCGGCTCCGGCACCAGGTGCCGGAAGGCCGCCTGCTGGTGGCCGAAAGCGGCATCGCCACCCGCGAAGACGTGGCGCGGCTGCGCGCCGCCGGCATCCATGCGTTCCTGGTCGGTGAAGCCTTGATGCGCGCGCCCGATCCGGGCGCGGAGCTGGCGCGGCTGTTCGCCGGCCCGTGAGCATGGAACAAGCGGAGGCGGCGCGGCGCGTCGTGCTGTTCGACTTCGACGGCGTGCTGATCCGCGGCGATGCCTTCTCGATGTTCATGCGCGACTGTTACGCGCGGGCGCGCTGGCGCAAGGCGCTGGTCGTCCTGTCGAGCCCCTGGTTGCTGGTGGTGCTGCCGTTTTCGCGACGGCGGATCATGCGGACTCTGGTGCATCTGGGACTGCTTGGCGTCCGCGAGGCGCGTTACCGGGCGCTGGTGCAGGCCTTTGCCGCCACGCTGGTACGCCGGCCGGGGCATTTCCATCGCGACGGGCTGCGGACGCTGCGCCGGCACCAGGCGGCCGGCGATCGCATCGTGATCGTCACCGGTTGCGAGGATTCGCTGGTGCGCGCCGTGCTCGCCGAACTCGGCGTGGTGGACGTCGAGGTGCTGGCGTCACGCTTGCGCGAGGGCCGGCTCGGCCTGCGTGCGGATTGGCACAACGTCGGCCACCGCAAGGTCGAACTGCTGGCACGGCACGGCATCGACGCCTGGCACGTGGCCTACGGCGATTCCGATCACGATCTGCCGATGCTCGCACTGGCCGGCGAGGCCGTGCTGGTCAATGCGACGCCCCGATTTTGCCGGCGCGTGGAGAAGGCACTGGGCCGCGCCGTCACCCGCGCCGAGTGGAGCTGACCGCCGGCTGCTACTGCGCCGTCAGTGGTCATCCGCGGCGCTGCGCGCCGACCCCTTCCAGGGAAGGGTATGTGGTGCGCATTTTCCGAGTTCCGAGGCCGGGTTTTTACCGCGTGCCGCGCACCACGATCGTCTTGCCCGACACGTCGATCCCGCCGGTGTCCTCGAGCTGCTTCAGGACCCGCCCCGCCATTTCGCGCGAGCAACCCACGATTCGCGACAGTTCCTGGCGCGAGATCCGGATCTGGGTTCCTTCCGGATGGGTCATCGCGTCCGGTTCCTGGCACAGGTCCAGCAGCGTGCGCGCGATCCGGTTGGTGACATCAAGGAATGCCATGCGGCTGACCTGGCGCGAGGTTCGCAGCAGGCGATGGGTCAACTGCAGCCCGATCGCGAACAGGATGCGTGGGCAGTCGTCGCGGAGCGACCCCGCGAACAACTGGAACAGCTTGTCGTAACCGATCTCGGCGAGCTCGCAGGGCGTGCGGGTGCGGATCAGCACCTCGCGCTGGGCCTGCTCGACGAACAGCCCCATCTCGCCGATGAACTCGCCGCGGTTGATGTAGGCGAGGATCAGCTCGCGGCCCTGGTCGTCTTCGCTGCATACCGTGACCGAGCCATCGATCACGTAGAACAGCGTGTTGGCGGGGTCGCCCGGCCGCAGGATCGCGCTCTTGCCGGGATAGCGACGGCGGTGGCATTGCTCGAGCAGCCGCTGCATGGCGGCGGGATCGGGCGCGAGCATCGGCGGCGCCTTCGAGCGTTCGTAGACTTGTTGCAGCAGATAACGTAGTTCGGACATGGGTTCCTGAAACTACTTCACGTTTTATGGAAGATTCACCCCTGTGCCGGGATTGTGCCACATTAACGGCGGCCAAGTGGCAAGCGTGCGCCGGGGCCGACTTTCCCGCATACTTCGCGTCTTCCCGATATCGCCGCGCGCGCATCCGCATCCAGCCTTGCGCTCGGCAATCCGTCTCCACCCGTTTCGAGGGACACTGCCGTGGTCAAGCCGCTGCCCCGCTTGAAGCTGCAGGGGTTCAACAACCTCACCAAGGCGCTCAGCTTCAACATCTACGACATCTGCTACGCGGTCACCAAGGACCAGCGTGATCGCTACATCGACTACATCGATGAGGCCTACGACGCCGACCGCCTGACCCAGATCCTCACCGACGTCGCAGACATCATCGGCGCGAACATCCTCAACATCGCCCGCCAGGACTACGACCCGCAGGGCGCCTCGGTGACGATCCTGATTTCGGAACATCCGGTGATCGACAAGCTCGGCCGCGACATGATCTCCGACGCGGTGGTCGCGCACATGGACAAGTCGCACATCACCGTGCACACCTATCCGGAAACGCATCCCCACAACGGGATCGCCACGTTCCGTGCCGACATCGACGTCGCGACCTGCGGTGTGATTTCGCCGCTGAAGGCGTTGAACTACCTGATCGACAGCTTCGAGTCGGACATCGTGACGATGGATTACCGGGTGCGCGGCTTCACCCGCGACATCCACGGCAAGAAGCACTACATCGACCACAAGATCAACTCGATCCAGGACTATCTGGCCAAGCACATCCGCCAGAAGTACGAGATGTTCGACGTCAACGTGTACCAG
>DASSOQ010000064.1:0-4018 GCA_035700365.1 Rhodanobacteraceae bacterium
CCGACCGCAAGCGCCGACTCGGCTTCGGGATGGATGAAGACCTGGTATTTGGCGCCCACTTCCACGTTGTCGAAGCCGTTGAAGGCGGGGCCATTGGCGGGCCGCTGGTGCAGGTAGGCTGCGCCGATCGAAAGCTGGAAACGCCGTGTCAGCGGTTTGGCGAACTCGGTCGAGAAGCCGGACGTGTACACCCGCCCGCCATCTTCGCCGGGTACCGCGACATTGTCGTAGAGGAAATCGAGCTCCGGCGCCACGAAGGAATCCTCGATGACCAGGGTCGCGGGGAAAAAGCGCTTGCCGGCGAAGCCATGCGCCGCCGCAATGCACGGAAAAAGCGCGAGACACCCCGCGCCTGCAATCATCGCCCCCGACAACCGGTTCAATGGACCTCTCCCATATGCGAATCGGAATCATTCTACGCCACGAGGCAGGGGTTCTCCACCCGCCGCGGCAGTCCGCGGGCGTCGTGCGGCGGAAGATCGTCGGCGCGTCGGCATCGAGCTGTCGATGCACCGCAACACGGCCCCACTGCGCTTGAGGGAAGGTAAACGAGGAATCGTCGAAGCCCCGCGGTCAAGCGGGGCGAGCGATTGCAGGCGTCTTCCGGTCGGCCAAAACGGCTAGAATCACAAGTGGCCTTCCATGTCCAGCCAGAGGAGCGCGATGTACAGCCACGAAATGCGGATTGCCGGATACGACGATGCATTGGCCACCGCGATCCGCGAGGAGCGCCAGCGCCAGGAAGACCACGTCGAGCTGATCGCCTCGGAGAACTATGCGAGCCCGCGGGTGCTGGAAGCCCAGGGCAGCGTGCTGACCAACAAGTACGCCGAAGGCTATCCCGGCAAGCGCTACTACGGCGGCTGCCAGTACGTGGATGTCGCCGAGGCGCTCGCGATCGATCGCTTGAAGAAGCTGTTCGATTGCGACTATGCCAACGTGCAGCCCCACTCGGGTTCGCAGGCCAACCAGGCGGTGTACTTCGCGCTGCTGCAGCCGGGCGACACGATCCTCGGGATGAGCCTCGCGCACGGCGGGCACCTGACGCACGGTGCCAAGCCGAATCTCTCGGGCAAGCTCTTCAACGCGGTCCAGTACGGCGTGGACGACCAGGGCCTGGTCGATTACGGCGCGGTCGAGCAGCTCGCCGTCGAACACAAGCCGAAGATGATCGTGGCCGGCTTCAGCGCGTATTCGCAGATCATGGACTGGGCGCGCTTCCGCGCGATCGCCGACAAGGTCGGCGCGTACCTGTTCGTGGACATGGCGCACGTCGCCGGGCTGGTCGCCGCGGGCGTGTACCCGTCGCCGCTGCCGCACGCGCACGTGGTGACTTCGACGACGCACAAAACCTTGCGCGGTCCGCGCGGCGGCCTGGTTGTCGCGAAGAATGCAGCGATGGGCGAGCACGCCGAAGAGATCACGAAGAAGCTGCAGTCGATCGTGTTCCCGGGCCTGCAGGGCGGTCCGCTGATGCACGTGATCGCGGCCAAGGCCGTCGCCTTCAAGGAAGCGCTGGAGCCTTCGTTCAAGGAATACCAGCAACAAGTGGTGAAGAACGCCCAGGCGATGGCCAGGACCCTGATCGAGCGCGGCTACAAGATCGTCTCCGGCGGCACCGAGGACCACCTGTTCCTGGTCGACCTGATCGGCAAGCCGCTCACCGGCAAGGATGCAGAAGCGGCGCTCGGCAAGGCCCACATCACCGTCAACAAGAACGCAGTGCCGAACGATCCGCAGAAGCCGTTCGTGACTTCGGGCCTGCGCATCGGCACCCCGGCCGTCACCACCCGCGGCTACAAGGAAACCGACTGCGTCGAACTCGCCGGCTGGGTCGCCGACGTGCTGGATGCGCCGAAGGACGACAAGGTGATCGAAAACGTGCGCGCGCTGGTGAACGCGCAGTGCGCGAGGTATCCGGTGTATGGATAACAGCAAGGGATCAGGGACAAGGCACCAGGGACCGGCGAAAAGCCAGGTTCCTTCGGGTGCTGCGGCTGTGGTCGTCCCCGGTCCCCGGTCCCCGATCCCCGGACGCTGATGCACTGCCCCTTCTGCCAGAACATCGACACCCGCGTGATCGATTCGCGCGTTTCGGAGGAAGGCTCGACCATCCGCCGGCGGCGCGAGTGTCCGTCCTGCGGCGAGCGGTTTTCCACGGTGGAAACGGTGGAATTGAAATTGCCGGCGATCATCAAGGACGACGGCCGGCGGGAGGCCTTCGATGCGCGCAAGCTGCGTACCGGTTTCGACCGTGCGTTGCACAAGCGGCCGGTGACCGAGGACCGGATCGAGGCGGCGGTGCGCGCGGTGGTGCGCCAGCTCAGGATGTCGACCGAGCGCGAGCTGCCGTCGCGCCGGATCGGCGAGCTGGTGATGACGGAATTGCGCAAGCTCGACCACGTCGGGTACGTGCGCTATGCCTCGGTATACCGCTCGTTCGAAGACGTGGCGGACTTCCGCGAGGAACTGGACCGGCTCGAGCACGAGTTGCCGGCCAGCGAAAGCCAGTTGCCGCTGATCGGAAGCTCGGTGGTGCCCATCGACAAGAACAGGAAGCGCTGAAAGGGGTCAGAGTCATTTTTCAGGCACAGCGTTTGGGTGAGAGGCATTTCGCATGAAAAATGACTCTGACCCCGGTTTTTCCGGCGCCGACTACGCCCTGATGGCGCGCGCCCTGCGCCTGGCCGAGCGCGGCATGTTCACGACCCAGCCCAATCCCCGCGTCGGCTGCGTGGTCGCGCGCGGCGGAGAAGTCGTGGGCGAGGGTTGGCACCGGCGCGCAGGCGAACCGCACGCGGAGGTGTTCGCGCTGCGCGCGGCCGGTGCACGTGCCCGGGGCGCGACGGCATACGTGACGCTGGAGCCGTGTTCGCACCATGGCCGCACGCCGCCGTGCGCGGATGCGCTGATGGAAGCGGGCGTCGCGCGCGTGGTGATCGCGTCGGACGATCCGAATCCGCATGTCGCGGGCGCGGGCGTCCGGCGCCTGCGCGATGCCGGCATCGTCGTCGATTCGGGTTTGCTGCACGAGCCTGCGCGCGAATTGAATCGCGGATTCTTCTCGCGCTTCGAGCACGGCCGGCCGTGGGTGCGCGTGAAGCTGGCGATGAGCCTGGACGGCCGTACCGCGCTGGGCAGCGGCGAGTCGAAATGGATCACCGGCGACGCCGCGCGCGCGGACGTGCAACGCTGGCGGGCGCGCAGTTCGGCGATCTTGACGGGCGCCGGCACCGCGCGAGCGGACGATCCGCGGCTGACGGTGCGGCTGCGCGCCTTTGAACCCGTCGCCCTCCGGAAGAGGGGCAGGGGTGAGGGTTCGGCGGAATTGGTGCGTTGCAATGAACCCGAACCCTTACCCGCCCCTTCGGGGCACCCTCTCCCGGAGGGAGAGGGGAGAAGATTCGTTCCCCCAATGCGCGTGGTGCTGGATGCGCGGCTCGACGCGTTGGAAGGCGGCGCGCACCTGCTGGACGGCGGTGCGCCGACACTGGTGCTGCACGCGCCGGATGCGGAGCTGCCGGACGCTCGTTACGCACAAACCGAACTCGCGGCCGTCCCCGCCGATGGCAGCGGCAGGCTGGATCTCGAAGCCGTGCTGCGCCTGTTGGCTGCCCGCGAGGTCAATGAACTGCAGGTGGAGGCTGGCCCCGTGCTGTGCGGCGCGTTGCTGGAGCGCGGCCTCGTCGACGAATTGCTGCTGTACGTCGCACCGGTGCTGCTCGGCGACAGCGCGCGGCCGCTGTTCGCGCTGCCACCGCTGCGCGCGATGGACTCGCGCTGGCGGTTGCGGACGATCGAAGAATGCAGGGTGGGTGCGGACCTGCGGCTGCTCCTGCGCCCGGATCCGGGCGGCGAAGCCGACACCCACCAGCCGCCGCCCGCGCCGGTGTAGACTTGCCGCGCCGGCCAGTCCGGCTACGACGTCTTCAGGGCGGGGCGCAATTCCCCACCGGCGGTAGGTCCGCGAGGACAAGCCCGCGAGCGCTCGCGACACCGTCGCGGGGTCAGCAGATCC
>DASSOQ010000065.1:0-13493 GCA_035700365.1 Rhodanobacteraceae bacterium
CCGTAGGTGGTCACGACCTTGATGCCGCCGATGGGGGCGCCGTTTCCGGGCGCCTTGTCCAGCACCTGGGTGACCTTGTCGCCGGCCAGTTCGTGAAGCTCGATTTCGTCTTCGGAAAGCTGTCCAAGCTTCTGTTTCTGAGGCTTTGTCGCCGCGGCCTGGATTCGATCGGTGAACGGCGTGCCGAGTTCGTCCGCGAGCGCGCGATAGCACTCGCCCGGTTCGCGTCCCGACCTGGCCGTGATCTCGGCGGACAGCAGCGCGGGCGCGATGCCATCCTTGTCGGTCGTCCACGCCGAGCCGTCGCGGCGCAGGAAGGTCGCGCCGGCGCTCTCCTCGCCGCCGAACGCCAGTGAGCCTTCGAGCAGCCCGTCGGCGAACCACTTGAAGCCGACTGGCGTCTCGTACAACTTGCGCCCGAGCCTGTCCGCCACCCGGTCGATCAGCGCGGTGCTGACCACCGTCTTGCCGACCGCCGCGCTGTCCGCCCAGCCCTTCCGATCGCGAAACAGGAAATCGATCATCACCGTGAGGTAGTGGTTGGACTTCAGCAGCCCCGCCGAACGGGTGACCACGCCATGGCGATCGTGGTCGGTGTCGCAGGCGAAGGCGACGTCGTATTTGTCCTTCAGCGCCAGCAGCCGCTGCATCGCGTATTCCGAGGACGGGTCCATCCGGATCTTGCCGTCCCAGTCGACCGTCATGAACGCGAAGCGCGGATCGACTTCCTCGCTGACCACCGTCAGGTCGATGCCGTAGCGTTCGCCGATCACCGACCAGTAGTGCACCCCCGCCCCGCCCAGCGGATCGACCGCAAGCTTCAGGCCGGCGCCGCGGATCGCGTCGAAGTCGATCACGTTCGCGAGATCCGAAACGTAGGCATCGCGGTAGTCGTGGGTGTGCGTGGTCGACGCGGTGCAGGCCTGCACGAACGGGACGCGCCGGACGCCGGCCAGCCTGTTCACCAGGTACTGGTTGGCCTGCTTCTGGATCCAGCCGGTGACTTCCGTGCCCGCGGGGCCGCCGTTGACCGGGTTGTACTTGAAGCCGCCGTTGTCGGGTGGATTGTGCGAGGGCGTCACCACGATGCCGTCGGCGAATCCCGAGTCGCGGCCGCGGTTGTGGCACAGGATCGCATGTGAGATCGCGGGGGTCGGTGTGAACTCGCCACCCTTCGAGGTCAGCACTTCGATGTTGTTGGCCGCCAGCACCTCCAGCGCCGACTTGAACGCGGGCTTGGACAAGGCATGGGTGTCGTAGCCGATGTACAGCGGACCGGTGATCGATTCCTGGATGCGGTAATCGCAGATCGCCTGGGTGATCGCGTAGATGTGCCACTCGTTGAAGCTGCCGTCCAGCGACGAACCGCGGTGGCCGGAGGTGCCGAAGGCGACCCGCTGCGCCGGATTGCCGGCATCCGGATGGATATCCGTATAAGCGGCCAAGAGCCTGGAGACGTCCACCAGGATCGACGCCGGTGCCGGTTTGCCGGCCAGGGGGCTGATGTGTTCTTCGGTCATGCCGCGGTCCTCCACCGGCAATGGCTGGGCCGGGAACGAAAGGCCCCGCTCACCCCGATCCTCTTCCCTTTGCGCAGAGGGAGAAAAGCGGCCAGTGTCCGGCGGGTGCAGGGGCCGATCGACAAACCGCTACGGTGCGTCATGCCTTGCGCTCCCGGCCGGCGCGATAGCGGCGGATCAGCGCGTTCGTGGAGCTGTCGTGCGCGAGCTCGGGCTCGTCCGGTTCGCGCAACTCCGGAATCACCTTCTTCGCGAGCTGCTTGCCGAGTTCCACGCCCCACTGGTCGAAGGAATCGATCTGCCAGATCGCCCCTTGCACGAACACGCTGTGCTCGTACAGTGCGACCAGTGTACCCAGCGCGCGCGGCGTCAGCCGCTCCATCAGCAACGTGTTGGTGGGACGGTTGCCCTCGCACACGCGGTGCGGCACCAGCCATTCGGAGGTGCCCTCGCGGCGCACCTCGTCGGCCGCCTTGCCGAACGCGAGGGCCTCGGTCTGCGCGATCAGGTTGGCCATCAGCAGGTCGTGCTGGTCGCCCACCGGATCCAGCGGGTGCTTGAAACCGATGAAATCACAGGGGATCAGCCGCGTGCCCTGGTGGATCAACTGGTAGAACGAATGCTGGCCGTTGGTCCCGGGTTCGCCCCAGTAGATCGGCCCCGTCGCGTAATCGACGGGTGCGCCATCGAGCGTGACGTGCTTGCCGTTGCTCTCCATCGTCAGTTGCTGCAGGTAGGCCGGGAAGCGCTTCAGGTATTGCGCATACGGCAACACCGCGACCGTCTGGGCGCCGAAGAAGTCGTTGTACCAGATCGACAGGAGCCCCATGAGCACCGGCAGGTTGCGCTCCGGCGGCGTCGTCCGGAAGTGCTCGTCCATCGCGTGGAATCCCGCGAGCATGTCCCCGAACGCGTTCGGGCCGATCGCCAGCATCGTCGACAGTCCGATCGCCGAATCCATCGAATAGCGGCCGCCGACCCAGTCCCAGAACCCGAACATGTTGTCGGTGTCGATCCCGAACTTCGCGACCTCCTCGGCGTTGGTCGAAACCGCGACGAAGTGCCTGGCCACGGCCGCCTCGTCACCGCCCAGAGCCTCGAGGCACCAGTCGCGCGCGGCATGGGCGTTGGTGAGGGTTTCGAGGGTGGTGAAGGTCTTCGAGCAGACGATGAAAAGCGTTTCGGCGGCATCGAGGCCCCGCGTCGCCTCCACGAAGTCCGTGGGATCGACATTCGAGATGAAACGGAAAGTCATGTCGCGGCGGCTGTAGTGCTTCAGCGCCTCGTAAGCCATCACCGGGCCGAGGTCGGAGCCGCCGATGCCGATGCTGACGACGTTCTTGATCGCCTTGCCGGAATGCCCGCGCCATTCGCCCCGACGCACCTTGTCGCTGAACGCGGCCATCCGCTCCAGCACCCCATGCACCCCGGGGACCACGTCCTCGCCGTCCACCACGATGCGGGCCTCGCGCGGCGCGCGCAGCGCCACGTGCAGGACCGCGCGACGTTCGGTCTCGTTGATCTTGTCGCCACGGAACATCGCATCGCGGCGCGCAAGCACGCCGCGCGCCTTCGCGAGCCGCTGCAGCAGGCGAAGCGTTTCGGAGGTGACGAGGTTCTTCGAATAATCGAAGTACACGCCCGCGGCTTCGGCGACAAGGCGCGTCCCGCGCGCAGGATCTTCCCCGAACAGCTCCTTGAGCGTGGTGCCACGCAAGCCGCGCCAGTGGTTCGCCAGCGCGCCCCATTCCGCGGAACTCCGCAGCGAGGACTGCGTCATGCGCGCGCCCCCTGCCCGCTCGCCTTCGCCCCAACCGTGGCGGTCTTCTCCTCGAGTTTGCCCAGCAGGTCGTGCCAGGACTTGACGAACTTTTCGGCGCCCTCCTTCTGCAGCTGCCCCGCGAGCGCCGCGTCGTCGATGCCGGCCGCGTTGAATTCGGCGATCACCTTTTCGCAGTCGCTGCCGTCGTCCGCCATCGTTCCATGCAGCTTGCCGTGGTCGGCGAACGCGAGCAGCGTCTTGTCGGGCATCGTGTTGATGGTGTCGGGCGCGGCCAGCGCCTCGACGTACAGCGTGTCGGAGGCCTTCGGATCCTTGGTGCCGGTGCTGGCCCACAGCAGGCGCTGCGGATGCGCGCCGGCGGCGACCAGCTTCTTCCAGCGCGGCGCTTCGCGGAATTCCTGCCACGCCTTCCAGTTGCGCTGGCTGATCGCGATGCCGAGCCGGTCCTTGAGTTCGGCCGGCACCTTGTCGGCCACCGCGACGTCCCAGCGGCTGACGAACAGCGACACCACCGAATCGACGTTGGGATCGAGCCCCTCCCTGATCCGGCGCTCGATGCCGCGCATCCAGGCCTCGGACGCCGCGAGTGTCTGCTCGCGCGAGAACAGCAAGGTCACGTTGATCGGAATGCCGCGGTAGATCGACTCCTCGATCGCGGGAAGCCCGGCCGGCGTGCCTGGGATCTTAATGAACAGGTTGTCCCGCTGCGCCTTGTCGTGCAACACGCGCGCGGACTCGATCGAGCCCCGCGTGTCATCGGCCAGCAGCGGCGAGACTTCCAGCGACACGAATCCGTCCTTGCCGTCGCTGGCATGGAACGCGGGCTTGAACAGATCCGCGGCGCGGCGCAGGTCCTGCAGCGCCAGTTCGAAGAACAGATCCTGGCCCGACTTGCCTTCGGCCAGCAGCTCGGCGATTGCATCGTCGTAATCGCTGCCGCCGGAGATCGCCTTGTCGAAGATCGACGGGTTGGAGGTGAGGCCCGTGACGTGGTGCTCGTCGATGTAGCGCTGCAGCGTGCCGTCGTCGAGCATGCCGCGGGTGATGTTGTCGAGCCAGATGCTCTGGCCGAGGTCGTGCAGTTGCTTGGTCGGGTTCATGGGTTCACTCCGTGGCGGTTGCCGATGGCATGGGGGAAAGGAACGCCTGCGCCTGCAGCGTGCGCAGTTCGCCGATGCCGGCGAGTTCGATTTGCGCGGCCGGATACTTCCGGCGGGTGGCGGGATCGGTGGCGTAATGGCCCTGGCGGACGAAGACCGTGGTCAGGCGATCCCGCCACTGGCGCTTCATGGCATCGAGGACCCGCAGCTTGTCCTCGACCATCACGTAGTGCCTGGCCGGATGGCGTCGGGACACATCCTCCAGCATGCGTTCCTTGTGGACGTAGATCAAGACCCGGCCTTCGACCGCATCGGCGATGCCGGAGACGCTGATCTTGCGCGGCTGCAGCACCACGTCGCCGTCGGACAGCGCCACGCACGGGCCGAACTGCGAGAGGTGCCGGATTGCATCGAGTGCGCCGGGATACACGCGCTCGGCGAAGTTGTAGTCGAGCAGGAACGCGGCGAGCTGCTGGGCCCGCGGTTCGTCGCCGCACACCAATCGGAATTTCTGGACGGCGCCGAGGTAGTCGGCGTAGCCCAGCTCGGCGCGCAGGTCCTCGTAGATGGCCCAGTACGTCCGCGCCGCCTCCGCACCGAACACCTGCGTGAGGTGCCGGTCGATGTCGGCATACACGGCATCGTTGTCGAGCAGCGTGTTGTCGACGTCGAACAGGAAGACGATGGCCGCGGGCTCGTTCACTTCTTCCCGGACCTCCGCTTTGCGGGCGGCAGGTGCACGACCGGGTCGTTCCAGCCGCCCGCGTCGGCGATCAGCGCGTCGGCCTGCTTCGGACCCCAGGTGCCCCGCTCGTACTTGTGGACCGGCACCTTGTTGCCGAGGATCGGGTCGAGCACCCGCCAGGCTTCCTCCACGCAATCGTCGCGCGTGAACAGCACCGAATCGCCTTCGATCGCGTCGCCGAGCAACCGCTCGTAGGGTGCCCTGGCGGTGCGGATGTCGCGGTGTGCGACCAGTTCGACCGGGTGGCCGCGCATGGTCTCGCCGGGCTGCTTGACCCGCGCCCCGACGGAAATCACCACGTCCGGGCTCAACTGGAAGCGGAAGAAATTCACCGCGCCGTTGTGGGGCTTGTCGAAAACCTGCTGCGGCGGGTTCTTCAACCGCACCAGCACCTCGGTGCATTTGACGGGCAACTCCTTGCCGGCACGGATGAAGAAGGGCACGCCGGCCCAGCGCCAGGTGTCCATCCGGATCCGCAGGGCAGCGTACGTCTCGACCTTCGAATTCCTGGCGACCCCCGGCTCGTGGTGGTAGCCGTCGAACTGGCCGCGCACGACGTCGCCCGGCTCGAGCGCCCGCATCGAACGGAACAGCCGCAGCTTCTCGTCGCGCATCGCGTCGGCGCTCCGGTCCACGGGCGCGCCCATCGTCAACAGCGCCAGCACCTGCAGCATGTGGTTCTGGACCACGTCCCGGATCGCACCGACCTCGTCGTAGAACTTGCCACGACCTTCGATGCCGAAGTCCTCGGCCATCGTGATCTGCATGCTGGCGATGTGATTGCGGTTCCAGATGGGCTCGAGCAAAGAGTTGGCGAAACGGAAATACAGGAGATTCTGGACCGGCTCCTTGCCGAGGTAATGGTCGATGCGGAAGATGTCGTGCTCATGGAAGAACTGGTGCAGGACCCGGTTCAGTTCACGTGCGGATTTGAGGTCGCGCCCGAACGGCTTCTCGACCACCACCCGGGCGCCCTGGGCGCAGCCGGCGGCGTCCAGCCCCTCGACCACGGTCTGGAACATGCTCGGCGGAATCGCGAGGTAGTGCAGCGGATGCCTGGCCCTGCCGAGGCACTTGCGCAAATGGGTGAACGTGGCCGGGTCGTTGTAGTCGCCGTTCACGAACTGCAGCAGCCGGCACAACTTGTCCGCCGCCTTGCGGTGGATGCCCCCGTGTTCGCGCAGGCTGGACCGTGCGCGCTCGCGCAGGCGCTCGAGGTTCCAGTCCGAACGGGCCACGCCGATGATGGGAATGTCGAAGTGATCGTTGCGGACCAGGCCCTGCAGGGCCGGGAAGATCTGCTTGTAGGCGAGGTCGCCGGTTGCGCCGAAGAACACGAATGCATCGGACGTTGCCGCGGTCATCGATCGGGATCCTTCAGGTCTGCAGCGTCGCATGGACGAGATGGGTTTGCCCGTCGTCCTGCAACTCGATGCCGGCGGCGGGATCCTGCAACCGTACACCATCGACCGCCACGCTGGCGATGCCGCCGCAGGCGTGGCCGGGGTTTGCCACCTCGAACCGGTATTCCGACCCGCCGCGCCGGTACGTGAACGCGTAGCCCTTCCACTGCCGCGGAATGCACGGCTCGAGCAGCAGGCGGTCGCCCTGGACGCGGATGCCGAGGACCCATTCGACGATCGCGCGGTACAGCCATCCGGCCGAGCCGGTGTACCAGGTCCAGCCGCCGCGGCCGACGTGCGGCGCGACCGAATAGACGTCCGCGCATTCGACGTAGGGCTCGACCTTGTAGCGTGCCATCGACTCAGGCGTTGCAGATTTCCGGATCGGATCGAAGATCTCCAGCAGTTCGCCGGCCTTGTCGCCGTCGCCGAGCATCGCGAACGCGATGAGCGACCAGATCGAGCCGTGGGTGTACTGCCCGCCGTTCTCGCGCAGGCCGGGTGGATAGCCCTTGATGTAGCCGGGGTCATGCGGCGTCTGGTCGAACGGTTCGGTGAACAGCGCCACGAGGCCATCGCGCGGGCGCACGAGATGCTCGTTGACCGCGCGCATCGCCTGCCGCGCGCGATCCGGATCACCGGCCCCGCTGATCACCGCCCAGGACTGCGCCATGGATTCGACATGGCATTCCGTGTCCGCCGAGGTGCCCAGCGGCGTGCCGTCGTCGTAGAACGCACGGCGATACCAGGCCCCGTCCCAGGCCTTGGTTTCGGCGGCGAGTTGCAGCGCGCGCAGGTGATCGTGCCAGCGGGCGGCACGCGGATCGCCCCGCGCTTCGGCGAAGGGTGCGAAGTCGGCGATGACCTTGCACAGGAACCACGCCATCCACACGCTCTCGCCCTTGCCGCCGGCGCCGACCCGGTTCATGCCGTCGTTCCAGTCGCCGGTGCCGATCAGCGGAAGGCCGTGCACACCGGTGGCGAGGCTGCAGTCGATCGCGCGCGCGCAGTGCTCGAACAGGGTGTCCGAGGCGGCGGAACGCTGCGGCTGGAAAAAGGCATCGCTCTGTCCGGTCGCCAGCACGTCGCCGCGCAGGAACGGGATGTCGGTGGCGAGGATCGCGTCGTCGCCGGTGGTCGCGATGTAGTGCGCCACCGTGAACGGCAGCCACAGCCGGTCGTCCACGATCCGCGTGCGCACGCCCTTGCCGCTCGGCGGCAACCACCAGTGCTGGGCGTCGCCCTCCTCGAACTGCCGCGAGGCCGTCAGCAGGATGTGTGCACGCGCGAGATCCGGCCGCGCGATGCACAGCGCGCCGACATCCTGCAACTGGTCGCGGAAACCGAACGCTCCGCTCGCCTGGTAGAACCCGGTGCGCGCCCACAGCCGGCAGGCCAGCACCTGGTACGGCAGGCAACGGTTCACCAGCAGGTCGAGCGAATGCTGCGGCGTTTCGACCTGCAGCGGTCCGAGCACGCTGTTCCAGGTTTCGCCCGTTTCCACGAGCGCCGCCTCAAAATCGCAAGCCCGGTATCGGTCGACGAGCCGCTCCGCCACCGCGCGATCGCTGCCTTCGCCGAGCAGGAATATCAGTTCCCGGTCGGCGCCGGGTGCGAGCTCGACCACCACGACCGCGGCGCTGCCCAGGTTGCGGTCGCTCGTCGGCTGCGCGCCCTCGGCGCAGCAAGCGAGGAAGGCGACTTCGTCGCCGAATTCGGCACGCGCGGCATTGCGGGCGAAGACCGCGCCGCGCGCCGCGTCGGCTTCGACCTGGGTGGTCGGGCGTGGATCGTGGCCGATGGGCCCGAGCCGCCAGTTGGCGACGGCCGCGACCGCGATCCGGCGCGGCCGCGGTCCGCGGTTGTGCAGCCGCAGGCGCGACAGCTTGACCGGATCGGTCGCCGCCACGCATTGCACGAGTTCGGACTCGATGCCGTGGACGTTCGCGTCGAAGCGCGCGTAGCCGGGCCCGAAGCGCGCCACGTAGGTCGCGCCGCCCGCCCGCACCGGTGCCGCGGTCGCGCTCCACGACACGCCATCGTCGAGATCGCGAAGCAGCAGGCAATCGCCCGGCGGATCGCAGACTGCGTCGTTCGACCAGGGCGTGATCTGGTTCTGCTGGCTGTTGATCGCCCACGTGTAGCCGCCGCCGGTCGCGGTCACGAGGAAGCCGAAGCCGGCGTTGGCGACGACGTGCGACCAGGGCGCCGGCGTGGTGTCGCCACGCTGGAGAGCCACCACGTACTCGCGGCCGTCTTTCGTGAAACCGCCGAGGCCGTTCCAGAAATCGAGTTCGGCAGGCTTCGGCATCGCGGCGGGGCGACCGCCACGTACCGGCGAGTTTCCCGCCTCCGTCGGCGCCCAATCGCTGGCGCCGGATGCCACGGGCGCACACTTCGATTGGCTGGCGAGTCCGCCTTCGCGGCCGTCGAGAACGATCCTCGCCGACGCCATGAGGCCGTCGAGCAATCCCGGGTCGACCCGATCCGCGCGCAGCACGAACACCGATCCGCGCATCTTGTCCTGTTGTCCGCCGGTGGGAACGATCTCCTTGAGCGCGGCTTCGACCGCGTCGGCATCCGCGGCGTTCGCGACGTCGAGGAGCACCAGGTCGGCGGGCAACTGGCGATTGCGCCAGAACACCTGCGCGTCCAGCAGGTCCTTGGCGAGCCCCGTTTCTCCAGGCTGGGCGATCCGCGCAACCACGATCGGCAGGTCGCCGGAAATGCCCGCCGCCCACAACACCGGCGCGCCACCCTCGCCCTTGGCGATCACCTCGCGGGCAGGACGCAATGTCGGATCGTCATAGACAAGCGCACCCGCCAGCCGCTGGCATAGCGCGGCCTGGTCGGGGGTGGGAACGCCGGCGCCGCGCGAGCGCGGTTGCGCCTGCGCGCGCGCGAACATTTCTGCGCACGCCGGGGCGTCCGCGTAGCGCGCGATCAGTTGCAACACCTCCTCGCGTGATTCCGCGGCCGCGGTGACGAACGCCAGCCGGCGCGTCTCGCCGGCGCCCACGGTCAAGCGCGCGCGGAGGCTGAAGATCGGGTCGAGGACGGTGCCGGTCGTCCCCGACAAGCGGGCGCCGGGTTGCAGCGCCGCGGGGTCGGACAGCGAGCCGTCGCGGCCGATGAAGCGGGCGCGGTCGGATTCGTGTTCGCGTTCGCCGCCGGTGTCCCCGTCGACGACCAGGACGTGCGCGGCCCAGATGCCGGGGTCGGAGGCGTCGCGCTTGCGCCGTCGCGCCAACAGCACGCCGTCCTCGATGGTGGTCTGCACGAACATCTTGGAAAACGCCGGGTGCGCTGCATCGGTCGGCGCGGAGCCCAGCACCAGCTCCAGGTAAGACGTCACGTCGACGTGACGTGCGACCGTTCCGTCGTTGCGCAGCCCGACGCCGCGGACCTCCACCGGGTGGTCCGGATCGACCGCGACCTCGAGCGTGGTGGTCAGCGCGCCATCGCGGCGCACGAAGCGCGCCATCGCCTCGTCGAACCAGTACCGCACCGCACCGCCGGCCGGTTGCGGCGTCGCCGACCAAAGCCCGGCGCCGTCGATATCGCGGACGTACACGTACGCCCCCTGCTCGCCGCCGACCTGATCGGCTTGCCAGCGGGTGACCGCGCGGCCCTTCCAATGGCTGTAGCCGGCGCCGGACGCCGCCAGCATCACGGCATACTCATCGTTGCCGAGCAGATGGACATTCGTCGCGAGCGACTGGGCTTCGGCAAGCATGGTCGAGGGCTCCCGCTTCCTCCGCGTCAACACGCGATTATCGCGCCGCGCACATCAATCGTGCGTGAAACGCGAGCCTTGACCGTTCCCGCGAAACGCCGGACGATGTGGCGCCCGGCATCGCCACCATGGCGAAGCTGTGGTCACGGAGAGCATCGATGGCCGAAACCGAAGCCCAACCGGCCGCGGAGGCGGCGGCGCAGGATGCATCCGCGCCGGAGACGACATCGCCCGATCCCACCCCGCGGCTGACGTGCTATCGCGTCGACCCGCGCGCGGCGCCGATCATCCCGGGGCGGCGCGAGCGCACGTGGATGGACCAGACCGCGGACCACTACGCGTACCGATGCCTGCCATTGTCGATGGCCAACGCCAGTGGCTGGGAGCTGACGTCGCCGTTCGCCTTCGAGGTTACCTGGGATGGCAACCAGGCCATCGAGGGTATCACCGCGCGCGCACAGGGCCTCGATCCCCAGGTGCTGCGCGCGTTCATCACCTCGCACTTCGGCCACGGCATCCTCACCTTCCACACCGGCTGGCTGTTCCGCACCTCGCCGGGCTGGGGCCTGTGGGTGCGCGGCGCGCCGAACTACGCGAAGGACGGCATCCACCCGCTGGACGGCATGGTCGAGACGGACTGGCTGCCGTTCCCTTTCACGATGAACTGGCGCTTCACCCGGCCTTGCACCGTGCGTTTCGGGACCGGCGACCCGTTCTGCTTCATCACCTTGTGTCCGCACGCAGTGCTCGACGACATCGCGCCGACGCGCGCCGACATCGAGGACGATCCTGGCCTGAAGGCGGAATACACGGAATGGGCCGCGTCGCGCGCCGAGTTCAACAAACTGTTGCACGATAACGATCCGGCGACCGTCGCGCGCAAGTGGCAGCGCGGCTATTTCCAGGGCAAGGACTCGCGCGGCCAAGTGCCGTTCCACGTCAGCAAGCGACGCTTGAAACCTGTCGAATGAAAACCCGATGTCGTTCGGCGGAAGAGGCGGCACCCGCGGGTGCGGCTGCGCGATCACAGTCTCAGTTCGAGATGATCCGGCCTTTCACCCCGGCCACCTTGACGTCGGGCCAATGAGGCCACTCGACTTCCAGCTTGCCCGCGCGCAACGCTTGCTGCACGGCGGCCCCTTTTGCGGAATCGTCGGGCGACCATTGCAGCGAGCCCTCCGGGCGCCATTGCCCGTGCACGTCGCGCACCCATAGCTGGCACGTGACCAGCCCGGACATGCCGAGATCGCACAGCAGGTCCTCACTCTGGCCATCGCCCCGCAGATCGGCGCTCAGAAGCACGCAGTCCGCGCCGCGCAGCCGGCAGGCATAGCCGTATTTGGCCGACAACAGGTTCCGGTACCAATCCTCATCCGGGGCCTCGGTTCCGGGCGCAAGGGCGATCTGCGCACGCAATGCGGCCACTGTCGTCACGGACAAGCGCTCCTGCTCGGCATCCGTCAACGGTCGCTCCTGTTGCTGGCGCGCAATGGTGCGCGTCAGTGCCGCCAGCGCCGACGGATCGGCCCGCATCGTCGGATCCTGCTGCAGCGCAACGGCCGCGCGGTAACCACGGCGGCCATTGTCGAAGCGCAGCTCCGCAACGTCGAGTTTGGCCGGGGCGACGCGCCCCGCATGCAGGCGGCCGACCTGGCTGGCCACGCTGATGCGATACGGATCCAGCGCTGGCGAATTGGCGAGCACCGCAAGCAGCACCACGATGCCCGCGAGCGCGACATTGACCCGTGGTAGCCAGCCGAGCCATGTGCTTCCCCGGTGCATGGCCGCCGCGGCATAACCGACCGCGTGGCAGGCCAGCACCACCGCCACGAGCACCGCCCAGAACCGCTGGTCGGTCCAGCCGTACTGGCCGATGCGGAGCGCCAGCGCGTACAACGCCAACGCGGCGTAAATCGGCGACAGCACCAGTGCGGCGTCGATCAACCAGCGCAAAATCCGCGGATAGGCCCTGGAGTCGACACCGTCCTGCCACACGGCGTTCACGAACGTCACCAGCAGCAGCAACAACCCGAGCAACAGCGCCGCCGCCGAGCGCGTCGCCCACAACGGCGAAAGACCCGTGAACGGCAGGCTGGCGAGAAACATCAGCGCAATCAGCGCCAGCAAGGGCAGCAGTCCGCGGCAGACAGCAAACAGGATTTGCCGGGCGATCCGCAGCGGATGGTGCTGGGTTCGGCCGATCAGGATGCCAAGGCCGGCGAACAAACCCGTGGCAAGGAACATGAACGACTTCGTGTCGAAGAACAGGTCGCGGAAGAACCGGATGTGCACCAGCGCGAACAGTTCCGCCCACAGCCTAAGCACCACCCAGCACAGGCCCGTGAACAGCAGCGCGACGGCCAGGGTCAATCCGTTCTGCCATGCATGGTCGAACAGGTCCGCGTACGGCGCGCGCCAGCGGCCCTCCTCCTGCCGGCATTGCAGGAAAGGCAGCGCGACGAACAGCGCGCCGCCTAGGGTGATGCCGAACGGCAGCAGCACCGACGCCGCGTCGATGCCGGGTGCGCCGGTGACGCTCCACGCGGCCCAACTCGCCAGCAGCGCGTAGATGACCGCGACAGCGGCCGCCTGTTGCCAGAAGCGCCGGCTGTCGAGCCGCCGCACCGACAGTGTCATCATCGTGGGAACGGCGAGTATCAGCGTGTACCAGTACACCTGCGTTCCGCGCGAGGAGAGCCAGCCCCACAGGTGTTCCTGTGCCGTCCAGGCCGCGTACAACAGCAGCGCCTGGACCATCGCGACCAGCACGATGAAGGCGCGGGTCTGGCGCGGAAGTGGCAACACGTCGTCGCTGCGCATGGCGGCCCTCCGGGCTGGCCGGCGCAGTATCGCAGAATCGCACCTGCAGGCGATGGCCCGCACGGGGTACCATCGTCCATTGGCCGCACACCGGCGCCCCAACCACGAAGCCTCCGGAGAACAGCATGCAACTTGGAATGATCGGCCTGGGCAGGATGGGCAACTTCATGGCCCAGCGCCTGATGAAAGGTGGCCACGACGTGGTCGGCTTCGATCCAAGCGAGAAGGCGCGCACGGCCCTGGTCGATGCCGGCGGCAAGGCGGTCGATACGCTCGAGGCGCTGGTCCGCGCGCTCGAACCGCCCCGCGCTGTATGGGTGATGGTGCCGGCCGGCAAGATCGTGGACGAAACCGTCGCGGGTCTGGCGGCCGTGCTCGGCGAAGGC
>DASSOQ010000066.1:0-14449 GCA_035700365.1 Rhodanobacteraceae bacterium
GATAACGCGGGTGCGCAGGACGTCACGCTGACGGGCCCCGGAGTCGTACATGTTGGTTTTGGTCGGAACGCTGGTCGTGATTGTCTGCGTGATGGGCGGCTACGTCATGTCACACGGGCACCTGCTCGCCCTTTGGCAGCCTTACGAGTTGATGATCATCTTCGGCGGGGCGGCGGGCGCCTTCCTCACCTCCAATCCGGGCAAGGTGGTGAAATCCGCCCTGCGCGAAGTGGCCGGCCTCGCCAAGGGGCCAACGTACAAGAGGCAGGATTACGTCGACCTGCTCTCGCTCCTCTACGACATCTTCGCGGTGATGCGCAAGCAGGGCGTGCTCGCACTGGAACCGCACATCGAGGATCCCCAGTCGAGCTCGGTGTTCGCGGCCTATCCGCGCCTGCTGCGCGAGCGCTACCTCGTCGAGTTCATCACCGACTGCCTGCGGCTGATCGTCGGCGGCAACATGGAGCCGCACGAGCTCGAGGCACTGCTCGACGCGGAAGTCGAGAACCACCACGCGGAGGCCGAGGCGCCCGCGCAGGCGGTGGCGAAGATGGCCGACGCCCTGCCCGGCTTCGGCATCGTCGCGGCGGTCCTGGGAATCGTCACCACGATGTCCAACCTCACCGGCGACACCTCCCAGATCGGCGAACACATCGCCGGGGCGCTGGTGGGCACCTTCCTCGGGATCCTGCTGTGCTACGGCTTCATCGGCCCGCTGGCAGCGGCCATGGAAGCCCGGGTGCGCGAGGACGGCAAGGCCTTCGAATGCGTCAAGGTCGCGCTGCTCGCCAGCCTGCGCGGCTACAACCCCAAGGTTGCCGTGGAGTTCGCGCGCAAGGCGCTCTCCGCCCACAGCCGCCCGAACTTCCAGGACCTCGAGGAACACCTGAAGGGTGCGCGCGCCGGGGCGCCCGCATGAGCGAGGACAAGGCTGCCCCGATCATCGTCAAGCGGGCGCGCAAGGGTGGCCACGGCCATCACGGCGGCGCCTGGAAGGTGGCCTACGCCGATTTCGTCACCGCGATGATGGCGTTCTTCCTGGTGATGTGGATCATCGGCGTCGGCACCCGCGAGCAGAAGGCCGCGATCGCCGAATATTTCCGCAATCCCAGCGCGACCTTCGGTACCGCGACGGTGGCCCCGCCCGGCAAGGACGGTCCCGGCGGCGCCAGCGATTCGATGATCAAGCTCGGCGGCGCCATGGACCTTTCCCACGGTCCCGGCAAGGACCGCCACAACGGTCCGGTCGGCGCCGCCTCCAAGGAGGAAATGGACGAGCGCGCGCGCGAACTCGACCGCAAGCGGCTGGAAGAGTTGAAGGTCCAGCTCAACGCGGCCATCCAGAACAGCCAGGCGCTGGCGCCGTACAAGGATCAACTGTTGCTGGACATCACCCCGGAAGGCCTGCGCATCCAGATCGTCGACAAGCTCAACCGGCCGATGTTCGACCTGGGCCGCGACCGGCTCAAGGACTACACCAAGACGATCCTCGAAGAGCTCGCCATCTTCATCAACAAGGTGCCGAACCGCATCACCATCAGCGGCCACACCGACGACGCGCCGTACAATGACGACCACGGCTACAGCAACTGGGAACTGTCCGCGGACCGCGCCAACGCCGCGCGGCGCGCCCTGCTCGCCGGCGGCCTCAACCCTGGCAAGATCGCGCAGGTGGTGGGCCTCGCGGCCGCGGTTCCGCTCGACAAGGCCGATCCGCGCGATCCGATCAACCGGCGCATCAGCATCATCGTGATGACCAAGCAGGCCGCGGCGGCCGTGCTGTCCCAGACCACCTACGACGCGCCGGCTTCCGGCCCGCTGCCGCAGTCGCTGGGCACCGCGCTGCACGGCTGAACGCGTGGTCCAGGCCGTATTCGCCTAGCCGCTCCGGAGAACGGCCGCTCGATCGGGCGCGCTGCCCGACGCTACGAATGCCGGGTCAAACACGCCCTTGTGGTGGAAGTACACCAGCCCGGCGGCGCGGCGCATCGGCGATGTCGCCAGCAGCAGGTTGAAAGCCGTGTCGCTCTGGAAATGGTCGAAGAGGAAGCGGAGCAGCCGCTTGGCGCGAAAACGCGGATAGGAATCGACGAACCAGCCGCTCGGGTCTTCGCGCTTGCCTGAAAGGTAATCGGCGATGGCGTGACCGGCCGCGAGGCCATGCTTCAGTGCCGTATGGATGCCGCCCGCCGTGACCGGTGAAACCATGCCCGCCGCATCGCCCACCAGCAGCGCGCGCTGGGCGGCAACGCCGCGAACGAGGCCGCCGCACGGAATCTTGCCGGCGCGTATCGAACTCGGCTGTGTCGCGCGGAAATCGAAGATCGGCGCGATTCGCTCCAGGAAGGCGGACATCGCTTCCTGCGGTGGCGGCGCCTGGCCGCGCAAACGCCGGGCGAGGCCGACTTGCACCACGCCGACGCCGTGGACGACCCATCCGATGTAACCGCGCGCCAGGCGTCGGCTGATGAAGCAGTGGAGCCTGTCGGGCTCGTCGATCTCGACGCCGGCATATTCGTGTTCGATGCCGAACAGGTACCGGCTGTTTTGCCCGAGGCCCAATGCACGGGCGACGCGGGAACTCGGCCCATCGGCGCCCACGAGGAAACGCGTCCGGCCGAGCTCGCCCAGGTCGAAACCGCTGCGTTGGCGATGGGCCTCGCGGAACGCATGGCCGCAATGGATTTCGGCGCCAGCCTCCCGTGCCCGTCCGGCGAGCCAGCGCAGGACATTGGGCGTGTCGGTGGCGAGGAAGTAATAGCCCGGCGCGGCCAGATCGACGTGACGCAGGTTCGGCGCATGCAGACGCACGCCGGAAATGCGACGCACGAGTTGCGCAGGCAGGTCGTCCAGCAGCGCGATCTGGTCGATCGCATCCTTGACGATGATTCCGGTGGTATGCAGCTTCTCGCCCGGATCGTCCTTCTTCTCGTACACCGCGACGCGAAGGCCCGCCCGGGCCAGGGCATGGGCGCAGGCAAGCCCCGCGAAACTCGCGCCCACCACCACGCAGTCGTGCTGGAACTGGGTGGATCCGGTCATCGGGCGCTCCCGCGAGATGGATCGACTATAGCAGTCGCCGGAGGCGAGCCGCCCCGGAGCGATCCTCGAAAATGCCCCGGAACGGAGCTGCCCCGAGCGACTCCCCCGCCCGTCGATATTCCTTACACGGACGTACGGATCCGCCCGGAATGCAGGAAAGCCCAGCCGGCATTGCGCGCGTCGCGCCGGGCTTTCGTCCGGAACACGCGGCAGCACCACGAAGTTGCTCGTTCGCCACCGTCGCAAATGCGCGCGGCTGGCCGGCGCGTCCGGGGCGCGGGGCTTGCGTTCTCCCGGCGTGGCTGCGGGGCGCGCGTCGCCATTCCTTACAAAACGGTTCGCTGCCAAGTCGGCAAATGCAGTAAAAACAGTGCATTTCCGTCTGGCACGCTAAATGCTCAAAGGCACGCGCAGGGGTTTTCGTATTCTTTCCTGGAGGAGATGAGTCGATGAATGCGAAAGCGGGAATCTCCATGGCGACCCGAATCTGGACGGCCGGTTTGGTGCTGGCCCTCCTTGCATTCGGGCCTTATGCCGTCGCGAATCCTGTGCGGATCAACTTCAGTGCAGCGGGCGGCAGCGGGTACGCCGACCTGGTGCTCGGAGGCACCGATCCCGCGGACGTGGTCGACGCCAGCCATCCGCCGGTGACGATCACCGACGCCAGCGGCATGTTCAACGGCGTCACCATCACGGGCATTCAGCCCCTCAACCACGCCACGCCGCCCCCGGGCGAGGTGCTTCCGGCGGCCTACAGCCTTTTTTCGATCCCGGGCTACGGGGACCATGACGGGGTTTCCTACGACAACCTGTTTTATGCCGACGGCTCGCCACTCATCTGCCTCGTGGACGGCACTCCTGTCTATCCGTTCTCGGGCGGCTTCCTCGACCTGATGGGCATCATGTTCGTCCTCGATGACGGCACCTACCTGGATCTGTGGAGTTTCGGGGTAACGCCCCCGGGATTTTTCGGACCCGACTGGATGGGTGGACTCGCCTACGGAATGAAACTGATCCAGCCGGTTGACGACAGTTTCGCGGTAACGGATCTCGGTCCGACCAGGGCGGCGGTACCGGAACCGGGTTGGCTGTGGCTGTTCGGCGCAGGACTCGTCGGCCTGTTCGCGTGGCGGCGCTCGCTCGAGAACAAGCGGGTCAGGGTCACCCGCTGACCGCGCCATCGGCGCGATACGCGACGGGTACGCAATCGCCGGGGGGTGACGCAACGGGGTCGCGCATGGGCGCGGCCCCGTTTGCGCGCCTCAGGTCCGGGAAAGCCGCTCCCAGATCCGTGCGGCCAGGTCCTCGTGCAGCCCGAGCCGTTGTTGCATCAGCACGAATGCGGCTTCGACCTGGATCCTGCCCAGCCGGTGCAGCATCGCGGCTGCTCCCGCCACCTGCCCGATGCGGAGCGAGCGTCCGAGTGGAGTGAGTTCGCGCAGCGGTGCGTCGCGCCGCTGGTCGTCGAGCGCCGGAGCGATGCTGGCCGACAGGGCCCAGTCCCGCGACAGCCGCCGCGCGGTGCGCGCCGCCCACTGTTCCAGCAGCCGCAGGACCACGGCCGGATCGGGCGCCAGCTCTGGATGCTGGCGGTAGCTGTCACGTGCCACCTGCACCACCACGATCGAGCCGAGCCCGTGCAGCAACCCCAGCATTTGCGCCGTGAAGGCGTCCTTGCGCTCGACGTGGCGCGCATGCTCCGCCGTGGCCACGGCGGCCAGCAGGGTGTGTTCCCAGATGATGGCGGGAAGGCGGGCGAACGGGCCGCTCCCGCCGCTCAGCACCGGTTGCATCAGCGCGACCGCGATCATCTGCCGCAACCCGTCGGTGCCGATCATCGCGACCGCGCGCTGGATGTCTTCGACGGGCTCCGGGCTCACCCGGTACAACACGCTGTTGGAGATGCGCAGCAGGTTGCCGGCCATCGCGGGATCGCGGCTGATGATCGCGGCGATTTCACGAACGGAGCTGTCCTCGTCGTTGACGATCCGCAGCAATTGCGGCAACAGGTGCGGTCGGCGTGGCGCGTAGCTCGAGCCGGGCTTGATGCGCGACAGCAAGCCGGCCGCGGCGCGGGCTATCTTGCCGTGCAACGGGCTGGACGGATCCACCTGCGCATCGTCATCGCCCCCGTCCTCGAACGCGAGCGCGTACATGCGCGCAACGATGTCATCCGCGGATGACGGCGCCTGCGCGGGGCCCGCCTGGGGCGTCGATGCAGCGGGTCCGGCGGGTTCGGCAATCCCCGCAGCACGCCCGGCGGGCGCCGCTTCGAAAGCCCGGCCCCGCCGGCGGGCATGCAGCCACCAGCCCGCGGTGCCACCGGCCACGCCCAGCAGCGAGACGGCTATCAGCAACAAGGTCGTAGTCATCCCCCCGACACGCCACCCGGAAGCCGTGATGTTACGGCCAAAAAGCAGGAAAAGGGGAAGGCATAATCGGTTCGTGCCCCGATCCGCGCCCACCCAAGACCACCAGGCCTCCCGGGTCAGCTGGCGAATCGCGTTGATGACGTTCCTCGGCGGCATCGGCGGCGGCGTGGTGTTTCCGATCCTTCCGACGCTCGGGTTACGCATGGGGCTTTCGGCCTTCATGGTCGGCGTGATCCTCGCCGCCAACCGGATCGTGCGGATCGGGATGAACCCCGTTACCGGCACGCTGGTGGACCGCTTTGGCGGGCGCGGCGTGATCGCGGCCGGCCTGTTCATCGAAGGCGTGGGCACGCTCGGGTACATCGCCGCGCTCCATTTCGCGGCGCCCGCCGCCTGGTTCCTGGCCGGCCGGCTGGTCTGGGGTGCCGGCTCGTCGCTGCTGTTCGTCGGCGCGGTGGCGGCGGTGCTGGCGGCCAGCAGCGGCGCGAATCGCGGTCGGCTGGTGGCACGCGCGCGCAGCGCGATCAGCCTCGGCGTGCCGGGCGGACTGGTGCTCGGCGGGCTCGTCACCGATTTCTTTTCCGCCGATGCGGCGTTCCTCGCCGCGTTGATCCTGAGCGTGGTCTCGGGCTTCGGGGCGCTCGCCGGTATACCGCGCTCGGGTGGCGCAGCGTCACCCGCGGAAACGCCACGCAGATCGATGCACGGCCTGCTGGACGTGTTGCGCCAGCGGCGCCTGGCCGGCATCTGGATCTACGCGGCGCTGGTTTCGTTCGCGGTCCAGGGATTGCTGCTCGCGACCTTGGTGCTGCTGGTGGAACAACGCGGGATCTCCATCGCCGGATTCGGTGCCGAGGGCAGCGCGGGCCTGCTGCTCGCGATCCTGATGCTCGCGTACGCCGGAACGTCGCTGCTCATCGGGCGCCGTCTCGACCGCCTGCACAAGCGCACCCGGCTGCTCGTGGCGAGCCTCGCACTGCTCGTCGCGGGTTTTGCAGTCCTCGCCTTCACACCGGCGCTGCCGCTGATCCTGGTGGCGTTGGTGGTGATCGGGATCGGCGCGGGCTCGATCGTGGTTCCCCTGCTGACGCTGATCGGGGACCTGGTTGCCCCCGACCTGCGGGGCCGCGCGACCGCGGTCTACCAGGTCGCGTCGGACTGCGGCGGCACGGCCGGGCCGATCGTGGGACTGGTCCTGGGCGTGCGACTCGGCTTTTTCGCCATTTATGCCGGCGTCGCGGCCTTGTGCGTGTTGTCGCTTCCGGTCGCCCTGGCGCTGGCACGCGCCGAGCGGCGGGCACGGGACTGACTGCCTGTCCCGGGAACGCCCGCAACCCCGGTTCGATCGCCGCCCCGACCATTTGCGGGCAGCCCGGCCGCCCCCATATCGGCTTCGTCCCCGGTGAAGCCGACGCCAAACCCATGAGCGACCCGCTGCACATCGTGTGCCCGCACTGCCAGGCCGTGAACCGCGTGCCTTCGGAACGCCTGGACGCCGCACCCGCGTGCGGCAGGTGCCACCAGGCATTGTTCGACCAGCATCCGGTGGCGCTGGATGCGGCCGGCTTCGAGAGGCACCTTGCGCGCAACGACATTCCGATGCTTGTGGACTTCTGGGCGCCGTGGTGCGCGCCCTGCCGGATGATGGCGCCTGAATTCGTGAAAGCGGCGGCGCAACTCGAACCTCGCGTGCGCCTGGCCAAAGTCGATACCGAAGCGGAACCCTCGCTCGGCACCCGCCACGACATCCGCAGCATCCCCACCCTCGCGCTGTTCCGCGGCGGTCGGGAAGTCGCCCGCCAGGCCGGCGCCATGCACGCCGCGGGCATCGTGCAATGGACGCGAAGCCACGGCGCGTGAAGGCATCCAAGGGTGCGGGCAATCCGTGCCCGGGAACGCTGCACCCGGATCACGGATGCGCCGGGGCCTCCGGCGGCGGTCCGCCCGGCCGCATCCGCAGGAAACGCACGAAGCGCGGCAGGCCGTTGACGGTCAACCCGTTGTACCGATAGGTGACCCACGCGCCCAGCGCCGGGGGGTTCGCGCGCTGCTCGTCGGAAAACCCCGAGCCGATCGCGAAGCGCCGACCGTCGGGCGTGCGTACCTCGATGGAGCCCATCATGCCCGCGAGCCGGCCCTGGCCCGGATGGATGGCGATCACCCGCGCCTCGGCGTCTTCATACGGCTTCACCTTGAGCAGCCCGACCCCGCGCCCCGAACGATACGGCACGTCGCCACGGTGCAGCACCAGACCCTCGCCGCCCTTGTCGAGCACGCGTTCGAGCGCCGCATGCAACTCGGCATCGCCGCGGACGTGGAACTGGCGGATGGCCACCACCCAGGGATCGCCGATCGTGGCGACGACCGCGCGAATGGCCGGAACGCGCGCGTCGAAGGTTCCACCGTGCCCCGGCAGATCGAATATGCGGTAGCTCATCTCGTGCCATGCGGGATCGTCCGCCCCGGCCGTGCGCACGATCGCGGACGCCCTTGCGAAGCGCCCGTACCCGGCCCACAGCTCGCCGTCCATGGGCGTGTCCGGCCAGTTCTTCGTGAACCAGGCCGGCACGTGCACCACCGTGCCGCCGCGCGTCAACAACTCCCGTCCATTCCAGTAGCCACGCACGCCATCGAATTTCTCGCTGACCCAGTAGCGGGACAGGTCGACGCCACCGTGGTACACATCGACCAGTTCGACGGGTGGCGGCGGCGCGGCGCACGTCGTCACCGGCAAAGCCGCCACCCACCCCAGCGCGGCCAGCGCCATCCAGCGCATCATCACGTGCATCGTTCCGCTCCGGCAATCGGCAAAGTGGATTGTCGGCAGTGGTGGGGGTGCGCGCTGTCGGTAGCGGAACCGATGAGGCTGCGGCGCGATCCCGGAGGTCTGTCGGCGAATCCCTACGCGAGTCCGTTCGCCTATGCTTGTGCCCCGGTATCCATGGGAATCGTGCGTGGCCGGCGAAGCGAAACATCCGGAAAAGGGCGCCGCGCTCCACGGCCGGTCGCTGCTCACGGACGTGAGCCTGCCGGCCGCGGTGGTATTCGAGGGCGCACTCACGCACAACATCGCATGGATGCAACGCTTTGCCGACGACCATGGCGCGCAGCTCGCGCCGCACGGCAAGACCACGATGACGCCCGCGCTGTTTCGCCGCCAGCTCGATGCCGGCGCGTGGGGCATCACGCTCGCGACCGCGATCCAGTGCGACGCGGCCTTCGAGCACGGCGCGAAGCGCCTCTTCATGGCCAACCAGTTGGTCGGCACCCCCAACATGGCGATCGTCGCCGGACTGATCGAGCGCGGGGCGGACTACTACTGCGTGGTCGACAGCGTCGCCAACGTGGAGGCGCTGGACGAATATTTCGGCCGGCGCGGTCTCACCCTGCAGGTGCTGGTCGAGCTCGGCGTGACGGGCGGCCGCTGTGGCGTGCGCAGCGAAGCAGGCCTCGATGAGCTCGTGCAAGCCATCACCGCGGCGCCGGCCCTCGCGCTCCGCGGCGTCGAAGGCTACGAGGGACTGATCGGCGGCGACCGGGCCGTCGATGCCATTCGCGCGTATGCGCAGCGGCTCGTCGATGCCGTTTGCATGCTCCGCGACAAGGGATCGTTCGGCGACCGCATTCCGATCGCCACCGCGGCCGGCTCGCAGTGGTTCGACCTGATCGCCGAAGCATTCGAGCAGGCGGACCAGCGCGATCGTTGCACCGCGGTGCTCAGGCCTGGTTGCTACGTCGTCCATGACCACCGTTCCTACCGCGACGCGATGGCCGCGGTGAAGGGGCGCCACCCGGATCTCGAAGGGCAACTCGAGCCGGCGCTGGCGGTGTTCGCGCACGTGCAGTCGCTGCCCGAACCCGGCCTCGCAGTGGTCGCCATGGGCAAGCGCGACATCTCGAGCGATCCCGACCTTCCGATGGCGCTGCAACTGCACCGGCCAGGCAAACCCCCGCGCCCGCTGCCGGGTTGCCATGTCCGGAAGGTCATGGACCAGCACACCATCCTCGCGGTCGCCGAGGGCACCGACATCCGCATCGGCGACATCGTGTCGTTCGGCGCTTCGCACCCGTGCCTCACATTCGACAAGTGGCGGCAGGTGCTGCTCGTCGATGACGGTTTGCAGGTGCTCGAAGCGATGCCGACGTTTTTCTGATCGGCCCGAAAACGATGGTAGGCTCGACCTTCGAGCCATGCGGCGCGCATTGCCACGCGCACATCTTTCTCATGACACCACCGGGGACGCCATGACCAAGCACCGTCGAATCCTTGCCTGCCTGTTCGCCGCCCTGCCCGCCATGGCCATCGCCGCCGCGCCTGCGGCGAAGGATGCGGAGCTCGCCGCGCGGGTCGACCGGGTGCTGACGGCAACGCCCGTCATCGACGGCCACAACGACCTGCCATGGGAGATCCGCAGCGAGTTCGGCAATGCCGGCAACATCGATCTCGCCGCCGATACATCCACTTTGCGCAGCAAGACCGGCGACGACGATGTGCACCTGATGACCGACATCCCGCGCCTGCGCGAGGGGCATGTGGGCGCGCAATTCTGGTCGGTCTGGATTCCTGCCACCACCACCGGTCCGGAGGCGGTGAAGACGACGCTGGAACAGATCGACATCGTCCGCACGATGTGCCACAACTATCCGGAAACGTTCGAGATGGCCTACACCGCCGACGACATCGAGCGAATCGGACAGGCCGGCCGCATCGCCTGCCTGATCGGTGTCGAGGGGGGCCACCAGATCGACAATTCGCTGGCGGTGCTGCGCGATCTTTACGCGCTGGGCGCCCGCTACATGACGCTGACCCACGGCAAGACCACCGACTGGGCGGATTCGGCGACCGACGAGCCCGCGCACCACGGGCTCACCGCCTTCGGCCGCGCGGTGGTGCACGAAATGAACCGGCTGGGGATGCTGGTGGATCTTTCCCACGTGTCGCCCGACACCATGAAGGATGCGCTGGAGACAACCCGGGCGCCGGTGATCTTTTCGCACTCCAGTGCGCGTGCGCTGGTCGACCACCCGCGCGACGTACCCGACGACGTGCTGCGGCTGGTCAAGCGCAACCACGGCATCGTGATGGTGAACTTCTATCCCGCCTTCGTCTCCGAAGCGGTCGCGCGCTGGCAAGCCGATCGCGCCGGCGTGGCCGCGCGCGCCAAGGCGCTTTTCGCCGGCCAGCCCGGTCGCGCCGGGGCCGCGATCGACCAATGGGAACAGCAACACCCGCAGCCGAAGGCCACGATCGCCCAGGTCGCCGACCACATCGACCACATCCGCAAGGTCGCGGGCGTCGAAAGCGTCGGCATCGGCAGCGACTTCGACGGCATCGAAACCACGCCCGATGGGCTGGATGGCGTCGACAAGTACCCCGCCCTGTTCGAGGAACTTGCGCGCCGCGGCTGGACCGACGACGAACTGGCCGATCTCGCCGCGCGCAACCTGCTGCGCGTGATGCACGAGGCCGAAGCCGCCGCCGGGCGGATGCGGGCCCATGCAGCGCCCTCGCATGCGACCATCGCGATGGACGCCGGAGAAGACCGGGCCTGAGCGCCCCGATGCCACGATGACCGCCTGACACCCCCCCCATGCGCATGCAAGTACCCCTCTGGATCTGGCTGGCCACGGTTGCCGGCGTGATCGCGCTGCTGGCGCTCAGCTTCTTCGCGCACATCCGCGACGCCCACGAACCTTCCATGAAGGAAGCCGGGGCCTGGACCGCGTTTTTCGTTTCGCTGTCGGCGGTATTCGGCGCGGGGGTGACGCTCGTCTGGGGCCGCGACCACGGCGTCGAGTTCTTCGCCGGCTACATCACCGAATACAGCCTGTCGATCGACAACCTGTTCGTGTTCGTGATCATCATGTCGAGCTTCGGGGTGCCGCGGGCGTTCCAGCAGAAGGTCCTGCTGGTGGGCATCATCGTCGCGCTGATCCTGCGCACGATCTTCATCCTGCTCGGCGCGGCCGCCATCGCGCATTTCAGCTGGGTGTTCTACATTTTCGGACTGTTCCTGATCCTCACCGCGCTCAAGCTGGCGTTCGAGAAGCACGACGGGGACGAAAGCTACGAGCCCAACGCCCTCGTGCGCATCGCCCAGAAGATCCTGCCCGCGACCAACGAATACGATGGCGCGAATGTCACCACGGTGATCGACGGCAAGCGCTACATGACCCCGATGATGATGGTGATGCTTGCGATCGGCATGACCGACATCCTGTTCGCACTGGATTCGATTCCGGCGATCTACGGCCTCACCAACGAGCCCTACATCGTGTTCACCGCCAACGCCTTCGCGCTGCTCGGCCTGGTCGAGTTGTACTTCCTGATCGGGGGATTGCTCAAGAAGCTGGTGTACCTCAGTGTCGGGCTGGCCGTGGTGCTCGGCTTCATCGGCGTCAAGCTCGTGATCGAGGCGATGCACGGCAACAGCCTGCCATTCCTCAATGGCGGCGAGCCGATCCATGTGGTGCCGGCCATCCCCACCTGGCTGTCGCTGGTGATCATCCTCTCGATCCTTGCCGTCACCACCATCGCCAGCCTGATCAAGAGCCGGCGCGAGGCCGCAGCCAGCGGCCATCTTTGAGCCGATGCTCCACGGCGTACGCCGAATCGAGGATTACCGCGCCTGCACCGTCCTGGCGGATCGTCGCGCCCGGCTGCACATGCGACGAGGCGCGAGGGGCCGCCGGGTGGACCGCGCCGCTATCCCATGCCGCCGCGGCCTTGCCGGTCCCTCGCGCGCCGTGCGTCGTCGGTCCAGCTCCAGACCGCCAGGCCCAGCCAACTCAGGATGTAGGCGATCCCGACGAAGAGGATGACGAGGCCCGGAACCGGGCCGATCGCGGCCCGCTCGATGAACTGCGCCATCGTCTGCACGCGTGTCGGGTGCACGATGATCTTTCCGGCATAGGCTGCCGCCTGGATCGCGAGGATCCAGAGATAGTTGTGGCGCACGCGGCGGCCGGTCGCCACCAGCATGCCGACGTGGTAATCCGGCCGGCGATAATCGTCGGCCAGGCGTTTTTCCCAGCCGTCCATCCGGGTCTCGCCGCCGTCGAGGAGCGGTGCGAAGAAGTGCACCTCCAGCCACCGGCAGCGCGCCCGCCAGACGTTGAAGTAGCGGTAGCGCCGCGCTTCGAGCACGAGAAAAAACAGGATGAGGATGCCCACCAGCAAGAGCGGGAGCGGAGATGCGTCCGGCGACGCGAAGGTGATCGACAATGCAACGCCGAGCGTGACGACAGCCCAATTGGTGGTTGTGTCGAGCCGGGTGCGCCAGACCGTCGAGCGGTAGACCTCACCCCGATAAAGGTGGGCCAGCGCACCGATCTCGGCAATGTTCAGGGTCCTTGGTTCGCGCGGGTCTTCCACAACGCCTCCGCGACGCCGTGCCCCGGCAGGATGATGGCACGCACGCGGTGGCGCGGTCAAAACGGCGCCCCACCCGGGTCCGGAAGGTTCGATCGGCAGTTGCTCCCTTCCGCAAGCACGTCGGCAAATGTGACGCACTTCACGGGCGCGCGCTGCTGCGTGGCATTGCACGCCGGCATGGGGTATATACATGAACCATGCGCAGCCGGCGGGAGCGCAATCGCAAGCCTGCCGATCTAGGGGAGGCCATGACAGCCAAGGACGATGCGCGCGCGAATGGCAACGAGTTCTACGAAATGCTGTTCGTCGCCAACCCGCTGCCGATGTGGGTGTTCGAGATCGCGAGTGGCCGCTTCCTCGCGGTGAACGCGCAGGCCTGCAAGCAATACGGTTACAGCGAGGAGGAATTCCTCGCCATGACGATCGCCGACATACGACCGCCGGAAGAAAAGGCGCACCTGGCCCGGGTTCGTTCCACCGGCCCTTCGGGGCATCGCGAATTCGGGGCCTGGCGACACTTGAAGAAGGACGGCACCGTGATCGATGTCGAGATCTCCTCCGACGACATCGTGTTCCGCGGCGCGGACGCGCGCCTGGTCCTCGCCAACGACGTGACCGAGCGCGTCAGGATCGAGGCGGAATTGCGCCTGAGCCACGAGCGCTTCGACTACGTGACCCGTGCCACCGAGGACGCGGTGTGGGACCGCAACATCGACGACAACACCATCTGGTGGAACGGCGGCCTGCAGAGGCTGTTCGACATTCCGCCCGGGGAGGTCCAGGGCACCCTCGAATGGGTGCGCGAACGCATCCATCCGGATGATCGCGAGCAAGTCGTCCGCAGCATGGACGAGGCCATCGTCAGCGGCGCGGACCAGTGGACCGGTGAGTACCGGTTCCGGCGACAGGATGGCACGTATGCCTTCGTGTACAACCGCGGCTTCGTGGTTCGCAATCCCGCGGGTCGCGCGGTGCGGGTGGTGGGCGCGATCACCGACCTGTCGGATCGCAAGCGGCGCGAGGATACCTTGCGCGAACAGGCCACGCTGCTCGACCGCGCCAAGGACGCGATCCTGGTGCGCGGCCTCGACCACCGCATCCGCTACTGGAACCAGGCCGCCGAAGCCATCTACGGCATTCCGCGGGAGCGGGCGATCGGCCGGCCCGTGGAGGACATCGTCGTCTACGACGATCTTGCAGAGTTCGAGGCCGCGGATGCCGAGGTATTCGAGAAAGGCGAATGGTCGGGCCGCCTCCGGCAGAAGATCGCGGGCGGAAAGACCATCACGGTCGACGGCCACTGGACCCTCCTGCGCGACGAAAGCGGCCGTCCCGTCGGGGTGCTCAAGATCCACACCAACGTCAGCGAACGGGTGGACCTGGAGCGCCGCCTGGCGCAGTCCCAGAAGCTCGAAGCCATCGGGCAACTCACCGGCGGCATCGCGCACGACTTCAACAACCTGCTGACCGTGATGGTCGGCAATGCCGACACGTTGGCGGAGGAACTTCCCGAACGCCAGGACGTGCTTCCGCTCGTGGACATGATCCGCACCGCCGGCGAACGCGGGGCGGAGCTGACCCGCCACCTGCTCGCCTTCGCGCGCCGGCAGGCGCTCGAACCGCGCACCGTCCGTCCCGACGAACTGGTCGACGGCATGCG
>DASSOQ010000067.1:0-11431 GCA_035700365.1 Rhodanobacteraceae bacterium
GGGCGGCGCCGTGCCCCGCAGGTTGGCGTTCGCCGATTGCGCCCAGACCATCGTGGGCAATGCGAACGTCGATGCGACACTGCTCGTGATCAGCGCCGCCAGCAATTTCTTCCGGAGCCTCGTTTCGTGTCTCATATCCCCTCCAGCGCACGTGGGATCAATCAGTTGTGTGTGTGCAACTCCTGCCGCTTCGTCCTGCGCGCCGTCGACCGGGTGCTCGACCCGCACGAGGCGCGTACCACCACTTCGCAATCCAACGTCGTCACCCCGGCTTGCGGGATGTCCGGCGCCTGCATCTGCGCCACCAGCCGCTCCAGCGCGGCGTGCCCGAGCTCGCTGATTTGTACCCTCACGGTTGTCAAAGGCGGGTGCATGTAGCGGGCGATCGGGATGTCGTCGAAGCCGGCGAGGGCGATTTCCCCGGGGACCCGCACGCCGGCCTCGTTGAGAGCCGACAGGCAGCCGATCGCCATCATGTCGTTGGCGGCGAACACGGCGTCGGGACGGGGGGACGCGGACAGCAGCGCCTTGCCGGCGCGGTAGCCGGACTCCTCGCTGTAGTCGCCCTGCAGGAAACGGGCGGCGACCCCGCGGCGCCCGGCCAGTGTTTCCTCGAAGCCGCGGCGACGCTCGCGGGCGTCGTGGTTCGGCTTCGGCCCCTGTATGAAAGCCAGGTTCCGGTGACCGCACGCGAGCAGGTGTTCGGTCATCGCGTGGGCCCCGCCGTAATTGTCGATGGCGACATAGGCGCGGCGGGGGTCGCGCAGCGCCGCGTCCATCAGCACGGCAGGCACCGAACCCGCCAGGTGCTTGCGCAGGAAACCGGCGTCGACGTGTGGAGACATGATGAGGAGGCCGTCCACCCGGCCCTGCATCGCGTGCAGCGCGGTGGCCGTCTCGTCGGCATCGCCATGGGTACTGGAGACCAGGAGGTGCAGGCCGCGCGCGCGGGCGGCGAGGTCGATGCCGCGGATCAGCTCGGAAAAGAACTCGCCGAAGAGATCGGGCAGCAACGCGCCGACTGCCTGCGTGCGCCGGGTCACGAGGCTGCGCGCAGCGCCGAGCGGAACGTAGCGCAGGCGCGCGGCCGCACGCTCGACCCGCGCACGGGTGTCGGGGGTGACGCTGGTGCTGCCATTCAGGGCGCGTGACACGGTAGCCACCGAAACCTTCGCCTCCCTGGCGACGTCTTTGATCGTCACCACAACGGCTCCCCCTCGGCCAGAACCCGGCGGACGCACCTCGCGGTGCGCCATTCCAGTCGAATGTAAACGTTTTCATACCGAAATGCAAAGGCCTTGTTATCGCCACCGGCAAGGGTGCGCGAACGTTCGGTGCAAGGCGGCGCCAGGCGACGACACGCGTTGGGGCTTCCCCTTCAAGGAAGAGTGAAGCGGCGCGCATGCGAGGCACGGGCTCGCGTGTCGCTGAGTGGCCGCGACCGGCGTGCGGACCGGAGTCGCGAGCGCAGGATGCGCGGGGCGGTGGGATGGGAGCCGGGGCCTCAATCCCTGGCGCGTTGCTCCAGCATCGCGACCGCCGGAAGTTTTTTGCCTTCGACGAACTCGAGGAATGCTCCGCCACCGGTCGAGATGTAGGAGATGCGGTCGGCGACCCCGTACTTGTCGACGGCGGCCAGCGTGTCGCCGCCGCCGGCGATCGAAAACGCGTCGGAGTCCGCGATCGCGTGGGCGAGCGTTTCGGTGCCTTTTCCGAAGGCATCGAACTCGAAAACCCCGACCGGGCCGTTCCAGATCACGGTGCCGGCTTTCTTCACGAGCTCCGCGTAGCGCGCGGCGGTGTCGGGGCCGATGTCGAGGATCATTTCGTCGGCGGTGACCTGGTCCACCGGTTTCACGGTGGCCTCGGCATCGGCTGCAAACTCGGGCGCGACCACGACATCGGTCGGGATCGGCACGTCCGCGCCGCGCCCCGCGGCCGCGGCCAGGACCTTGCGCGCCGCCTCGACCAGCTCCGGCTCGGACAGCGACTTGCCGATGCCGTGTCCGCTGGCGGCGATGAAGGTGTTGGCGATGCCGCCGCCCACGATCATCTGGTCGACGCGCTGCACCAGGTTCTGGAGCAGTTCGAGCTTGGTCGATACCTTGGAACCGGCGATGATGGCGAGCAGCGGGCGCGCGGGATGTTCCAGCGCCCTGCCGAGCGCATGGAGTTCCGCGGCGAGCAGCGGCCCCGCACAGGCGACCTTCGCGAACTTCGCGACCCCGTGGGTGGAAGCCTGCGCGCGGTGCGCGGTGCCGAAGGCGTCCATCACGAACACGTCGCAGAGCGCCGCATACTTTTTCGCGAGCGTGTCGTCATCCTTCTTCTCGCCGACGTTCATGCGGCAGTTTTCCAGCAGCACCACTTCGCCGGATTCGACGTCCACGCCATCGAGATAATCGCGCTCCAGCCGGACTTCGGCACCGAGCTTTTGCGACAGCCATTCCGCGACCGGCCGGAGCGACTGGCGTTCGTCGAATTCGCCTTCCTTGGGCCGCCCGAGATGGGATACCACCAGCACGGCGGCGCCCGCGTCGCGTGCGGCACGGATGGTCGGGAGCGCGGCATCGAGGCGCTGGGCGGAGGTGATCACCCTGTCCCCAGCCGGGCCGTCCTCGATCGGGACGTTCAAGTCCTCGCGGATCAACACGCGCTTGCCGGAGAGATCGAGGTCGCTCATGCGGACAAAGGCCATCGCTTGCACTCCACGGTTCGAATCGTCAACGTGGCATTGTCTGTCGCGCACCGCGGCTGCGCAATTGCATTAGGCTTTGCCGTTTCGACGACCTGGGAGACGATGTGGCCTCGAACCGAATCCTGTACAGCTACTGGCGATCCAGCGCTGCCTATCGCGCGCGAATCGCGCTGAACTTGAAGGGCATGGACTACGAGGTCTCGCCCGTGCACCTGGTGAAGGACGGCGGCGAGCAGCACCGGGACGCCTATCGCGCGGTCAATCCGCAGCAACTCATCCCGGCTTTGGTCGATGGCGAACACGTGGTTCGCGAGTCGCTCGCGATCATGGAATACCTGGAAGAGGCGTATCCCGACACGCCACGCCTGCTGCCGCACGATCCGCTGGCGCGGGCACGGGTCCGCGCGCTGGCGCAAATGGTCGTCTGCGACATCCACCCGATCGGCAACCTGAGGGTGCTGCAATACCTCGAGCGCGAACTCGGCGTGGACGACGACCGGAAGCTCGCCTGGTCGCGGCACTGGATCGAAGTCGGCTTCGAGGCGATCGAGGCGGTGCTGGCCGGCGAGGGCCACGCGGGCCAATTCTGCGAAGGCGACGCGCCGAGGCTGGCAGACTGCTGCCTGGTGCCGCAGGTCTATAACGCACGTCGCTTCGAGGTTCCGCTCGATCGCTACCCGACGATCGTCCGGATCGATGCCGCGTGCCGCGAGCTCGAGGCGTTCAGGCGCGCCGCGCCGGAAGCGCAGCCGGATGCACCATCGGCAACTTAGGCGCACGGTCCAAAGGCTCACGCCCGGCGCCGCGGCGCGCGTCCTGCTTCCAATCAGAGATGCCGCGTCTGTGTCGGGGTGTTTTGCCAATCGTCGTGGAGCCCGTCCATGTAGCGCACCGGGGCGGCGACCAGATCGGCCACGGGCAAGTCATCGAGGGCCGCCAGGTGGACCGACACATAGTCGCCCCCCATTGCCTGGATGCGCCCGTGGCCGTGGGTTGCGATACCGCACCGGGAGCAAAAGCGGTGATGGGTTTCGCCCCAGTCACCCGATTTGCCGTAATCGGCCAGCGCGTCCTGGCCGGTAAGCAGGCGGAAGTCCCCTGGCTGCAATCGGCCGGCATTCCACATGCGTTGCTTCCAGCAGAACGTGCAGTTGCATTTGCCGGTGCCCTTGTCGAGGTCGATGTCGGCCTCGAAGGTAACGGCTCCGCAGTGACAACTGCCGTGATAGGTGCGTTTCACCTGGGATCTCCGTTGCAGAGGCGTACTCGAAAACCGGCATTTCGCAACCGCCGGTTCACCCCCGTTGCGCGAGAGACAGGTTGACCGTCAGTTCGCCGCGACAGCGCGTACCGGAGCTGCGGGGGCGCCGGTCGCCTCGGCATCGAGGGCGTCGGCGATGCGCTGGCGTTCGGCTTTCAGCGTGTCGGGCTGGTGGGCGCCGTAGCCGTCGAGGTACTCGCCGATCGCGTCCTGTTCCGCGCGCCAGCCGGCGGTGTCGATGTGGAACAGTTCCTCCATCGCACCGTCCGCGAGGTGCAGGCCGTCGAGGTTGAGGTCTTCCGGCCTGGGCAGGTTGCCGATCGGGGTTTCGATGGCGCCGGCTTCGCCCGCGACGCGCTTCAGCATCCACTCGAGCACGCGCATGTTGTCGCCGAAGCCCGGCCACAGGAACTTGCCGTCCTTGTTCTTGCGGAACCAGTTGACGTGGTAGATCCTCGGCAGTTTCGCGCCCGGCTGGTCGAACGACTGCCAGTGCGCGAAGTAGTCGCCGTAGTTGTAGCCGCAGAACGGCTTCATCGCCATCGGGTCGCGGCGGATGCGGGCGCCCACGTCGGTCGCGGCGGCGGTGGGTTCCGAGGCCATGGACGCGCCGACCAGGACGCCATGGGTCCAGTCGCGGGCCTCGAACACCAGTGGCACCAGCGAACCGCGGCGGCCGCCGAAGACGATCGCGTCGATCGGGACGCCCTGGTCGTTCTCGGCCTCGGGTGACCAGGAAGGACATTGCGCCGCACGCACGGTGAAGCGCGAATTGGGGTGCGCAGCGGGACCGTTGGCGGGATCGAAGTTGCGGCCCTGCCAGTCCTTCGCGGGTTTGCGGTCGTCCAGGCCTTCCCACCACGGCTGCATGTCGTCGGTGACGGCGACGTTGGTGAAGATGGTGTCGTGCTGAAGCATCGCGAGCGCATTGGGGTTGGTCTTCTTCGACGTGCCCGGCGCGACCCCGAAGTAGCCGGCTTCGGGATTGATCGCGTAGAGCCGCCCGTCCTTGCCGGGGCGCATCCAGCAGATGTCGTCGCCGACCGTCCACACCTTCCAGCCTTCGCGCTGGTAGCCCTCCGGCGGGATCAGCATCGCGAGGTTGGTCTTGCCGCAGGCCGACGGAAACGCCGCCGCGATGTAGCGGATCTCGTGCTTCGGGTTTTCGATCCCGACGATCAGCATGTGCTCGGCGAGCCAGCCTTCCGAGCGTGCCTGCCAGGAACCGATCCTGAGCGCGTGGCACTTCTTGCCGAGCAGCGCGTTGCCGCCATAGCCCGAGCCGAAGGACTTGATGCTGAGCTCCTCGGGGAAATGCATGATCCAGCGGCGCTCGGGGTCGAGCTCGCCGACCGAGTGCAGCGCCTTGACGAAGCGGCCTTCGCGCTCGATGCGCTCCAGCGCGGCGGTGCCCATGCGGGTCATGATGCGCATGTTGGCGACGACGTACGGCGAGTCGGTGATTTCGACGCCGCAGCGGGACAAGGGCGAGCCGATCGGGCCCATGCAGTAGGGGATCACGTACATCGTGCGCCCGGCCATGCAGCCCTCGAACAGCGCGTCGATCTTCGCATGTGCGGCGGCCGGATCCATCCAGTTGTTGTTGGGACCCGCGTCTTCCTGGTTGGTCGTGCAGATCACGGTGAGCTTCTCGACCCGCGCGACATCCTTGGGATCGGACCGGTGCAGATAGCAGCGCGGATGGGTCTGCTGGTTCAGCTCGATCAGCTCGCCGCTCCCGAGCATCCCGGTGACCAGTTGCTCGTACTCGGCGTCGGAGCCGTCGCACCAATGGATGTGGTCGGGCCGGGTCCGTTTGGCGACGTCATCGACCCATCGGTTCAGCGAATCGAGTTTGCTTGGCATCGGCGGGTTCGGCGCCGGGGCGCCAGCTCAAGGAGGGTTTCTGACGGTAAACTCCGCCCCCGTCGTTTGCAAGACACGCCCATGTGCGGGTGCAGCATGCCTGGGCGGGAGCGTTGCTTTCGAAGCGGGCTGTTGCGGAAAGTCAGGCCGTGGATGGCCGTGCTGGTGTCGCGGGATTCCAGGATCGCATGCTCCGTGGGACGTTCGGCGGAGCCGCGATCAGGGATGATCGCCAGAAAGTGGCACCAAGGCCTCGATCACGTGCTCGACGTAGGCCTCGTACTGTTCGTGCGAGAGGTGTGGCAGCGCGAGCGTGAGGTTCAGTTGCAGGAACCCGACGTAGGCCGCGTACGTCAGCCGCGCGCGGTGCCGCGCATCTTCGCCGCCGAGTCCCGCCTGCCGGAAGGCCAGCATCAGCAGTTCCATGCGGCGCTGGGATACCCGCGTCATCATCGGCTTGACGAGCGGGTGGTCCAGCGCCTGCAGCAGCGCCGCGTAGATGCGGTGCGACTGGGCCTCGCCGGACACCCAGCGGAACAGTGCCCGCAGCCGCTCGCGCGGTTCGTCGGCGGCGGCCTCGATGTGGTGCTGCAACTCGCGCTGGTCGTCCGCCTCCCAGCGCGCCAGGGCCGCCGAGAGCAGCGCCTCGCGGGTCCTGAAATGCCAGTAGAAGCTGCCCTTCGTGACGCCGAGGCGTCGCGCCAGGGCCTCGACCGCGAGCGCCGCCACGCCCTGCTCGGAAATCATTTCGAGCGCGCCCCGTTCCCAGTCGGCGGCGGACAGCCGCGCATGGCCCCGGTTGCGGCGCGTCGTTTCGTTGCGCCCGGGCGGCACGCCGGCGGAAGGCAGGCTCATGACCGTACTGTAGCGTATTGACAGGCCGTGCAGGCAAATCCATACTTCTGCGTATGGAAAACTCCGGTGCACCTGCCGGCGCCTTGAGCCGCCTGATCGCGGCCGACGGCTTGGCGCTGACCGTGGAAACCCGCGGACCCTCCGGAGCGCCGCCGGTTCTGTTCGCGCACGGATTCGGGCAGAGCCGCCTGAGCTGGGCCCGCACCGCCTCGGCGCTGGCTGAAGACGGCTGGCGCACGGTGACGTTCGACGCGCGCGGGCACGGCGACAGCGGGCGGCTATGCGATGGTGCCTACCACCTCGAGCAGTTCGTCGCCGACCTGCTCGCAATCAGCGCATCGCTCGCGGAGCCACCGGTGATGGTCGGCCACTCGATGGGCGGCCTGTTGGCCATGGTCGCGGCGGGCGAGGTCCGGCCGACCCCCTTCCGCGCCCTGGTGCTGGTCGACATCACGCCACGCTGGGAGGCCTCGGGCGTCGCGCGCATCCTGGGTTTCATGCGCGCACACCTGGACGGCTTCGCTTCGCTGGAGGAGGCCGCGGAACGGGTCGCGGCATATGCGCCGCAGCGCTCGCGCGGCCGGTCCCTCCGTGAACTCGAACAACTGTTGCGCCGCGGCGGCGACGGCCGCTGGCGCTGGCGATGGGATCCATCGCTGCTGGACACGATCGCGGTCGAGGGCGAGCGCCACCAGCGGCGCCTGATCGACGCCGCACGCCATATCGACGCGCCGGTACTGTTGGTGTCCGGCGGCCGCAGCGACGTGGTTTCCGAGCGCACGGTCGCGGAGTTCCTGCGCAACGTGCCGTCCGCCGAGCACGTCGAGGTGCCGCATGCGACGCACGCGGTGGCCGGCGACGACAGCGACGCGTTCGTCGCCGTGCTTGCATACTTCCTGAAGTCCCTGGGTTCGCCTCCGCCGCGCGCGCGCGCGGAGTGCGATGCCGGAGACAGGACCGCGGGAGTTCCATCATGAACACCATCGTCATCATCGTCTGCGCGTTGATCGTGTCCGGCGTCTGCGCGTATTTCCGCAGCCGCCTGTGGCCATGGACGCTGGCGACCATCGTCACGATCCTCGTGGTTGGCTTCGGGCTCGGCGCCTGGACGCCGATGTGGGTGCTGCTCGGGATCTTCGTGGTGCTGATTGCGCTGCCGCTGAACGTGGCGCCGCTGCGCCGCGCGCTGTTCGCCGCACCGCTGCTGCAGTTGTTGAAGCGCGTATTGCCGAAGATCTCCGAAACCGAACAGGTCGCGCTGGACGCCGGCACCGTCGGCTTCGAGGGCGAACTGTTTTCCGGCATGCCCGACTGGTCGAAGTTGCTCAGCGAAGCCAAGCCGCAATTGAGCGCGGAGGAGCAGGCGTTCCTCGACGGCCCCTGCGAGGAACTCTGCCGGATGGTCGACGATTGGCAGATCACCCACGAACTCGCCGACCTGCCGCCCGAGATCTGGGACTTCATCAAGCACAAGGGCTTCTTCGCGATGATCATCCCGAAGCAGTTCGGGGGGCTCGAGTTCTCGGCGCTCGCGCATTCGGCGGTGCTGCAGAAGCTCTCGAGTATTTCGGCGACGCTGTCCTCGCTGGTCGCGGTGCCGAACTCGCTGGGGCCAGCGGAACTCCTGCTGCGCTACGGCAGCGAGGAACAGAAGAATCATTACCTGCCGCGGCTGGCAGACGGCCGCGAGGTTCCGTGTTTCGCCCTCACCGGCCCGTACGCAGGCTCCGACGCCACGTCGATTCCGGATCACGGGATCGTGTGCCGGCAAACGGTCGATGGCAAGGACACGCTCGGCATCCGGCTCACCTTCGACAAGCGCTACATCACCCTCGCGCCGGTGGCGACGCTGGTCGGCCTGGCCTTCCGCATGTACGACCCGGAACACCTCCTGGGCGAGGAGGAAGACCTCGGCATCACGCTGGCGCTGATTCCCCGCGAGACCAGGGGACTCGAAATCGGCCGCCGGCATTTCCCGCTCAACATTCCGTTCCAGAACGGCCCGCTGCGCGGCAAGGACGTGTTCGTCCCGATCGACACCCTGATCGGCGGATCGCACATGGCGGGCCACGGCTGGCGGATGCTGGTCGAGTGCCTGTCGGTCGGACGCGGCATTTCGCTGCCCTCGAACGCCACCGGCTTCGTGCGGCTCGCGGTGGCGGCGACCGGCGCGTACGCGCGCATCCGCAAGCAGTTCGGCCTCGCGATCGCGCGCTTCGAAGGGGTCGAGGAAGCGCTGGCGCGGATCGGCGGCCATTCCTACGCGACCATCGCATTGTCGCGCGCTTCGGCCGCAGCGGTCGATCGGGGCGAGCGGCCGGCGGTCGCCTCCGCGATCGCCAAGTGCCACGCCACCGAGCTCGGCCGCGAGGTCATCAAGGATGCGATGGACGTGCACGGCGGCAAGGGCATCCAGCTCGGACCATCCAATTACCTCGGCCGCTGCTGGGAGGGCGCGCCGATCCCGATCACGGTGGAAGGCGCCAACATCATGACCCGCAGCCTGATGATCTTCGGGCAGGGCGCGATCCGCTGCCATCCGTGGATCCTCAAGGAAATGCACGCGGTGCGCGAGCTCGACCGCCGGAACGCCCTGCGCGAGCTCGACGAGGCGCTGTTCGGGCACATCGGCTTCGGGATTTCCAACGCGGTGCGGGCGTTCTGGCTCGGGATCACCTTCGCCAAGTTCGGCAAGGCGCCGGGCGACGACTACACCCGCCGCTACTACCGCAAGTTGAACCGCTATTCCGCGGCGCTCGCGCTGCTCGCCGACACCGCGATGGGGGTGCTGGGCGGCAAGCTCAAATTCAAGGAGAAGATTTCGGCGCGGCTCGGCGACGTGCTGTCGCACCTCTACATCTGTTCTGCGATGCTGAAGCGCTACGAGGACGAGGGTCGTCCCGACATCGAACGACCGCTGCTGGCGTGGGCTTTCCACGATTCGGTGTGGCGGATGCAGATGGCGCTCGACGGCGTCATCCGCAATTTCCCGGTGCGGCCGGTGGCTTGGCTGGCGCACACGCTGGTGTTTCCGTTCGGCCGTCGCGAAGTGCCGCCCTCGGATCGCCTCGGCCGGCGCGTCGCCGCGCTGCTCACGGCGCCGAACGCCGCGCGCGACGCGATGGTGCGCGGAATGTACCTGACACCCGAACCGAACAATCCGGTCGGCCGGATGCACGCGCTGCTGCCCGAAGTGGTCGCCGCGGAGCCCGTCGAGCGCAAGTTCCTGAAGGCGGTCAAGACCGGCAGCATCCGGTCACACGACTACTTCGAACAACTGGCCGAAGTCCAACGCGCCGGTGCGATCAGCGAAACCGAACGTGCGCAACTGGAACGGCTGCGCCGCGCCACCTCCGAGTTCATCAACGTGGACGATTTTGACCCGGAGGAACTGCGCGCCGCGGTGATCCACGGCGGCGCCGATTCGAAGCGCTCGCTGCACGTGGCGTGAAAACCAGGGTCAGAGTGCAATTTCCGATGCGTTCTGCGTGACTGAATCAGCAAGGCTCGAAATTGCACTCTGACCCCGGTTCTTGCCGTGCATGCGGCGGGCAGCGTCCGCCCTACAAATTCGCCGCGTGGTGCCTCAGGTGGTCCTCGATGAAGCTCTGCACGAACCAGTAGCTGTGGTCGTAGCCGGGTTGCATGCGCAGCGTGAACGGCTGACCGGTTTCGCGGCAGGCCTGCTCGAGCAGTTCGGGGCGAAGTTGCTCGGCGAGGTACGGATCCTCCTCGCCCTGGTCGATGAGGATCGTGCCGGGGAAGCGCGCACCCGCGCGCAGCAACTCGCAGGCATCGTGCCGCTTCCACTTCTCGCGATCGGGGCCGAGATACAGGATGAAAATCTTGCGATCGCCCCAGGGCACGCGGGTCGGTGCCGCAATGGGTGACAACGCGGAAAGCGAGCGGTAGCGTCCGGGGTGTCGGAGCGCCAGGGTCAGCGCCCCATGGCCGCCCATGGAGTGGCCCATGATTCCGCAGCGCGCGAGGTCAGCCGGAAAGTGTCCGCCGATAAGCTTCGGCAATTCCTCGACCACCCAGGTTTCCATCCGGAAGCGCGACGAATACGGCGCCTCGGTGGCATCGACGTAGAAGCTCGCACCTTCGCCGAATTCCCAGTCGTCGGTGGCGCCCGGGATCCCGGTATCGCGCGGACTGGTGTCGGGCGCGACCAGCATCAGACCGAGTTCCGCGGCGACGCGTTGCGCGCCGGCCTTGATCGGAAATGTCTCCGCGGTGCAGGTGAGTCCGGCGAGGTACGCCACCACAGGTACCTTGGCGCGCGCAGCCTGCGGCGGCACATACACTGCGAAGTTCATCGGTCCGCCGCAGACTTCCGAATCGTGCCGGTAAAAACCTTGCGTGCCGCCGAAGCAGCGCTGTTCCGATACGATTTCCATTTCGGCAGTATCTGCGATCCTCCCTGATCGCGAAAGTCAAAAGAGCGGCCATCCCTGGCCGCACTTTTCAATAAATCACCACGGAACGGATCGACTCGCCCTTGTGCATCAGGTCGAAGCCGCGGTTGATGTCTTCCAGCTGCAGCGTATGCGTGATCATCGGATCGATTTCGATCAGGCTCTGCATGTACCAGTCGACGACCTTCGGCACGTCGGTGCGTCCGCGCATGCCGCCAAACGCGCTGCCGATCCAGCGCCGACCGGTGACGAGCTGGAAGGGGCGCGTCGAGATTTCCTCCCCCGCACCGGCGACGCCGATGATGCACGACACGCCCCAACCCTTGTGGCAGC
>DASSOQ010000068.1:0-7328 GCA_035700365.1 Rhodanobacteraceae bacterium
TATGCGACCTATGGCTCGGGCGCGGTGTTCGCGATGCCCACCGTCGCCGAGCCCGGCGGCTGGGCGCTGGGCAGCTACATCGCGCTCGGCGCGATCGTCGGCATCGTCAGCGTGTGGGTCAGCAAGGCGGTGTATGGCGTCGAGGACGCCTTCGAGAAACTGCCGATCCACTGGATGTGGTGGCCGGCGATCGGCGGCCTCGTGGCCGGCCTGATCGGCTGGTTCGCGCCGCACACGATGGGCGTGGGCTACGACAATATTGACGGGCTGGTGCAGGGCAGCTTCGGCATCAAGGTGCTGGTCTCGCTGTGCGTGCTGAAGTTCATCTCGTGGGTGATCGCGCTGGGCAGCGGCACGTCCGGCGGAACCTTGGCGCCCCTCTTCATGATCGGCGGCTCGCTCGGCGCCTTGATCGGCATCGGCATCGGCCACCTGTGGCCGGCGTTCGGCATTGATCCGCGCATCGCCGCGCTGGTCGGCATGGCGGCGATCTTCGCCGGCGCCTCGCGCGCACTGCTGACGGCGATCGTGTTCGCGTTCGAGACCACCCGCCAGCCGGCCGGCCTGCTGCCGCTGCTGGGGGGCTGCACCGCGGCCTACCTGATTTCGGCGCTGATGATGCGCAACACCATCATGACCGAAAAGATCGCGCGCCGTGGCGTGCGCGTGCCGAGCGAGTATGAAGCCGACCTGCTCGCGCAGATCGCGGTCGGCCAGGCCTGCACGCGCGAGGTGCGCTCGCTCAAGACCTCCGACGAACTGGGTGACGTGCTGCGCTGGATGAATTCCGGGCGCGTGCGCGCCCAGCACCAGGGCTACCCGGTGGTGGACGACAACGGCCGCGTGCGCGGCGTGGTCACCCGCCGCACGCTGCTGGATCCCGACCTGCCGGGCCTCAAGCGGATCGGCGAACTGCTGAAGCGCGGGCCGATCATCGTGTTCGAGGACCACTCGCTGCGCGACGCCGCGGACCTGATGGTGGCCGAGAACGTCGGCCGGCTGATCGTGGTCTCACGCGAGGACCCGACGAAGCTCACCGGCATCCTGACCCGCAGCGACGTGCTCGCGGCGAACGCCAAGCGGCTGCACGAGATGCGCGACGCGTCGCGGCAGATCAGGATCCGGCAGACGTTGAAGCGGAGATTCGGGGTGAAGGCGTGAGATATCGTCATTCCGGGGCCGCTTTCCGGCGCTGCCGGAAAGTGGAACCCGGAATCTGCTCCCGGCAAGCATAAGGAAGAGCAGATTCCGGGTTCTGCGCGGACTACATCCGCGCAGCCCCGGAATGACGAGCAAGCGCGTTGGCGCTTCGCCATACTTTTGCCCTTGCCCTGCCCGGCCTCGCATCCAACAATAGCCGAATGATTGAATCCACCCGCTACCCGCTGCTTTCGCAAATTGATTCGCCGGCCGACTTGAAACGGCTCAGCGAGGATCAATTGCCGGCGCTGGCCGACGAGCTGCGCGCATACCTGATCGAATCGGTGGCGAGCGTGGGCGGTCATTTCGGCGCGGGCCTGGGCGTGGTCGAGCTGACCGTCGCGCTGCAATACCTCTACGACACCCCGCGCGACCGCATCGTCTGGGATGTCGGCCACCAGTGCTATCCGCACAAGATCCTCACCGGCCGCCGCGACGCGATCACCACCATCAAGCAGAAGGACGGCCTGGCGCCGTTCGCGAAGCGTGCCGAGAGCGAATACGACGCCTTCGGCGTCGGCCATTCGTCCACGTCGGTGTCCGCGGCGCTGGGCATGGCGATCGCCGCGCAGCGCAAGAACGATCCTCGCAAGGTCGTGGCGGTGATCGGCGATGGTGCGATGACTGCGGGCATGGCCTTCGAAGCGCTGAACCATGGCGGCGACGTCGAGCCCGACATGCTGGTGATCCTGAACGACAACGGCATGTCCATCAGCGAGAACGTCGGCGCCACCACCAAGATGCTCGCGCGCCTGCTCGCCAGCCGGCGTCTGAACCTCTGGCGCGAACGCACCAAGCGCGTGCTGAAGCCGCGCTCGTTGCCGTGGCGTTTCATCAAGCGCTGGGAAGAGCACGCCAAGGGCATGTTCGTGCCGAGCACGCTGTTCGAGGAGCTGGGCTTCCACTACACCGGCCCGATTGACGGCCACGACCTGCCTTCGCTGCTGCGTTCCCTCAGGACCGTGAAGGATTTGCGCGGCCCGCAACTGCTGCACGTGATCACCACCAAGGGCAAGGGTTACGCGCCGGCCGAGGCTGCGCAGATCGAGTACCACGCGGTCGGCCCGTTCGATCCGCAGCAGGGCGTGGTGAAGAAAGTTTCGTCTGCGCCGAAGAAACTCACGTATACCGAAGTGTTCGGCGACTGGCTGTGCGACATGGCCACCGCGGACGAGCGCCTGTACGGCATCACGCCTGCGATGCGCGAGGGTTCGGGCCTGGTGCGCTTCTCGAAGGAATTCCCGCAGCGCTATTTCGACGTGGCAATCGCCGAGCAGCACGCGGTGACGCTCGCCGCGGGCATGGCCTGCGAGGGCGCGCATCCGGTGGTGGCGATCTATTCCACCTTCCTGCAACGCGCCTACGACCAGTTGATCCACGACGTCGCGCTGCAGAACCTGCCCGTCCTGTTCGCGATAGATCGCGCCGGCGTGGTCGGCCCGGACGGCCCCACCCACGCGGGCAGCTTCGACCTCACCTACCTGCGCTGCGTCCCGAACATGCTGGTGATGGCGCCGGCCGACGAAAACGAATGCCGGCAGATGCTGACCACCGGCTTTCGCCACGAAGGCCCTGCGGCCGTGCGCTACCCGCGCGGCGCCGGGCCGGGCGTGTTGATCGAACCCGGGTTGACGGAAGTACCGGTCGGCAGGGCGCAGGTGCGCCGGCGTGGGCGTGGACTGGCCCTGCTCGCCTTCGGCAGCATGGTCGCGCCCTGCGAGAAGATCGGCGCGGAACTGGACGCGAGCATGGTCAACATGCGCTTCGTCAAACCGCTGGACGAAGCGTTGGTGCTGGAGATGGCACGCACGCACGCGGCGATCGTGACGGTCGAGGAAAATGCCGTGGCAGGCGGCGCGGGTTCCGGCGTCGCGGAGTTGCTCGCCGCGCATGGCATTGACGTGCCCGTGTTGCACCTCGGGCTGCCGGACGTGTTCCTCGAACACGGCAGTCGCGAGGAATTGCTCCAGGAGGCGGGATTGGACGTCGCCGGCATCCGCTCGGCGATCCTGGAGCGGTTTCCGCAGTTCGCGCCGGGCGCTTCGGCGCTGCGAAGCGCGGTGTGACTCCAAAACGGATTCCGGGTTCATCGCGAATGAATTCACGATGCCCCGGAATGACGAATGTGTTTTGCCGTCATTCCGGGGCCGCCGCAGCTTCATCGCGGCGGAACCCGGAATCTGCTTTCATCCGGTCAAGTCAGGCCAAAGATCCCGCCACCCGGGATTGGTCTCCTCGATCAATGCGATCTTCCACGCGCGGCGCCATTTCTTGAGCTCCTTCTCGCGCTCGATGGCGTGGATCATGGATTCGCACTGCTCGAAGTACACCAGCATGTGCAGGCGATAACGCCGGCTGAACCCTTCGACGGCATCGCCACGGTGTTGCCAGATTCGTTTGATCAGGTCCGACGTCACACCGACATACAGCACGCCGTTCGGCCTGTTGGTGAGGATGTAGATGGCGGGATGCCGGGCGAATGCCATCCGCGAACCTCTTTGAGCAAGTCAGAGGAGCAGATTCCGGGTTCTGCCCGCAAACGGCGCGGGCAGCCCCGGAATGACGGAAATTGTTGCTCGAGAGCGATGTGGTTCAAGCGCGAATTGAAGGATTGCGTCATCCCGGGTTCCGTTGGCGGCGTCATCGCAAACGGAACCCGGAATCTGCCCTATTTCCCCGCTGCCTCACCCGTCCACTTCTTCAGCCAGCCGATCACCGTGTCGTGCCACAGCACGCTGTTCTGCGGCTTGGAGACCCAGTGACTTTCATCCGGGAAGGTCAGGAATTCGCTGGGGATGCCGCGCCGCTGCAAGGCGGTGAACGCACCCAGCCCCTGGGTGAGAGGGATCCGGTAATCGTGGCCGGAGTGGATCACCAGCATCGGCACGCGCCAGTCCTTCACGTGATCGAGCGGGTTGAACTTCTCGTAGTTCTCCGGATGCTCGAACTGCGTACCGCCGTTCTCGTGTTCCTCGAACCACAGCTCGTCGGTGGCGTAATACATCATGCGCGCATCGAACACGCCGTCGTGGTCCACCAGGCATTTCCACGGCTGGTTCCACACGCCGGCGATCCAGTACACCATGTAGCCGCCGTAGCTGGCGCCGAGCGCGCAAGCGTTGTTGCCGTCCAGGAACGAATAATTATCCAGCGCGTAGGCCCAGCCTTTTTTCAGGTCTTCCAGCGGCGCGCCGCCCCAGTCGCCGGAAATCGCGTCGGTGAACTTCTGGCCGTAGCCGGTCGAGCCATGGAAGTTGATCGCGACCACCGCGAAACCGGCGCCCGCGTAGGTCTCCGGATTCCAGCGGTAGTGGAACTCGTTCAGCCACTCGCCCTGCGGACCACCGTGGATCAGGAACGCGACCGGATATTTCTGACCGGCCTTGTAGCCGGCCGGTTTCATCACGTAGCCCTGCACGGAGTCGCCGTTGGCGCCCTTGAAGGTGAACCACTGCGCGTCGCCGAACTCGATGTCGGCCAGGCGCGCGGCATTGAAGTGCGTGACCTGCGCAACGTCTCCGCCCTGCGCATTCATCGTGTACAGGTCCACCGGGTGCTGGAAGTCCTCGCGGCCTGCGACGATCCGGTTGCCCGCGACGTCGTAGCCGGTGACGGTGCCGTCGCCGAAGAGCTGCGTGGCCTTGCCGCTGGCGATGTCTATCGCGAACAGCGGGTGCGTGCCCGCGTCGTCCGCGGTCGCATACAGCGTCTTGCCGTCGGCCGAGAGCGACAGTCCGCCCGGCGAGCGATCCCAGTCGGGATCAATTTCGTGCTTTTCGCCGGTGGCGAGGTCCATCGCCATGATGGCAAAACGATCGGCCTCGAAACCGGGCGTCTTCATCGCGAGGTAGTAGAGCGTCTTGCCGTCGTGCGAGGGCAACGGCGCGGCGTCCCACGCCTTGTTGTCGGCGGTGAGGTTGCGCGGCGCGGCGGAGCCATCGCTCGGCACGGCGTAGATGTCGAAGTTGGTGGACCACGGCTCGGTCTTGCCCGCGATGCGCACGTCGAAATACACGGTCTTGCCGTCGGGCGAGAACTGATACTCGCCTTCGTCGCCGAAGGGCTTGCTCGGCACGTCGCCGTCAATGCCGCGCGTCAGCCGGATGGGTTGCGCGCCGCCCTTCAGCGGCATGATGAAAAGCTGCGACCGGCGATGATCGGACCACGTGTCCCAGTGCCGCACGAACAGGCGGGTGTAGATGCGCCCGGTGGCCTTGTCCTTCTTCTGCGCATCCAGCCGCTCCTTCGTGCAGGCGAGGTCGCCGCAATCCTCGAACACCTGCGCCGAGAACAGCAGCTCCCTGCCGTCCGGCGAGATGCGGTAGTTGTCCACGTCCACCGGCAGGTGCGTCACCTGATGCGGCTTGCCGCCCGCGACCGGCACCGACCAGAGCTGGGTGACGCCGTTCTTCGCGGCGAGGAAGTACAGCGTCCCGCCGTCCGGCGAAAAGCGCCCGCCGCTCGCGTTCGATTTCGGATCGGTGATGCGCGCCGGCCTGGCGCCGGCCTTGTCCAGATCCAGCACCCACACGCTCGTGACGCCCTTGTTGGCCGCGTAATCGGTACTGCGCACGGAGAAGGCAACATGGCTGCCGTCCGGCGTGAGGTGCGGATCGGAGACCCGATCCATCATCACCAGGTCGTGGGCGTTGAACGGATGCGGTGCGGCGAAAGCGATTGCCGGCGCGAGCGCCAGCAGCGAGACGACGGTCAGGCGTTTCATCGGTTCATCCCTGTGTGGCCGAACCGCAACGGTAAGGCCAAGCGGCCGAAACGCGCAAGCGCGCCCGAATCGCTCCGATCAGTGCGAGCCGGCGGCGCTCGCGGATGCGGACGCGGTGGCGGGCGCGCCGGCGCCCGGACCGATGTTGGCATCGAGGAATGCATCCACCTTGGAGAACAACTCGGCAATGTGCTCCTCGCCGTAAAACCCGTGCCATTCGTCGCGCCTGTACAGCCATTCGTGCGGGATGTGCCGCTCCAGCATGGCCCTGTGCAGGTTTTCGCCTTGCTTCGGAAGCACGATCTCGTCCTTGCCGCCGACTATAAGCATCACCTTGGCCTTGAGGCTGTCCAGCTGGTAGATAGGCGAATGCTGCGCAAGCACGGTCTCGTCGGTGCCGACGGTACGCTTCCAGTATTGCGACTCGGAGGACAACACGTCTCCCCGACCGATCATCTCTCGCAAATCATAGACGCCGACATAACCGATCGCGCACTTGTACAAGCCCGGTTCCTTGACTGCGCCTTCCAGCGCGGCGTAGCCGCCGTAACTGCCGCCATAAATGCAGATGCGATCCGGGTCGGCGATGCCCTGCGCGATCGCCCAGCGCGTGGCATCGGTGATGTCGTCTTGCATCGTGCCGCCCCATTCGTGGTAACCGGCCTTGAGAAAGTCGTAGCCGTAGCCGCCGGAACCGCGGTAGTTCACCTGCAACACCGCATAGCCACGCGTGGCCATCGCCTGCACGTAGTCGTCGTATCCCCAGTCATCGCGGATGCCGTACGGGCCGCCGTGTACGAACACCACCATCGGCAAGTGCTTCGCATTCTCCTGTCCGGGCGGGTAGCTGATGTAACCCTGAAGCGCCAGGCCGTCGCGGGCTTTCAGCGTGATCGGCTGCTTCCGCGCCATCTGGTTGGGGTCGATCCAGGACGCCCGCTGCAGGATCGGAGTGAATTTGTTGCTCGCGCGGTCGTAGAGGAAGAAGGTGCCCGGATCCACGTCCGCCTGTACAAGCGCGATAACCTTGCTGCCGTCATCGGTGCCGGACACGAATTGCACATCCTCGCCGGGGTACTGCTTCATCAACGCGACCAGCGCGTGCACGTCAGGCGACTTGGCGTCGAACACCGACAATGCCGGACGACCGTCTTCGAAGCTCACGCCGATGACCGAACCCTCGGCAAGCCCCTGGGCCAGGCCACCCATCTCCACGCGGGGATTGCTCCATACACTTGTCATTTTTTTTGTTGCCGGATCGAAGCGGCACACGCCGAGGCCATCTTTCAATCCCGGGCAGGTGAACCATACCGCGCTGTCGTCGGCGCTGAAGGCAACCGGCCAGTCACGATCACCGCTGGCTTTTGGAAGCAGTTCCCAATCACCCGTGCCGCCCGGACTCATG
>DASSOQ010000069.1:0-21748 GCA_035700365.1 Rhodanobacteraceae bacterium
TGTCCCGGGCCTTTTGAGCCAGCGTGACAAGGGTGTGCCGCGAGATGTGCGGGGTCGGGGAACCTGAAGACATCCTATCCCACCAGAGGAGGTGTTCGCATGGCGGTTTCGCGCGACTTGGGTTGGCTGGCTTTCGACATCGGCGCCAAAACGCACACTTGGGCCTGCGACATCGGTGGCATTCGCGAGACGGGCAAGGTGGATAACACCCCCGCCGAACTTGTTCACGGCAGGAACAACCGCACGGCGGCTTCTGGGTTCGACGGGAAATAAAAGTGCACGAAGCTCGCCGTGAAGCGTCGCTCGCGATACACCGCTTCGCACGACGGCGCGCCATTAGGATTCACCGCCGTCGCGATGGGTATCGCCTCGATGTCCGCGCGCGCGTGGTGGAAGGTGTGGCCGCGCAGCGTACCTTCCGGCAACGCGACTTCCTGCAGCCCCAGCGCGGCGAGCCGGGGATGCACGACGGCACGGCCCCGCAGCAGGCCGGCCATCGATGCAGCATCGCCGTCGGCACAAGCCAGGCGGTCCAGCGCGAACAGCAGCCCCCCGCACTCGGCGAGCAGCGGCTTGCCGGCAACCACGTGCGCGCGCAGCGCGGCGTGCAGGTCACTGCGCTGCGACAACACCTGCAGATGCAGCTCGGGATAACCGCCGGGCAGCCAGACGGCATCGCACCCCGGCAGCGCGTCGCCCGCGATCGGGGAGAAGAACCGGAGGTCCGCACCGGCTTCGCGCAGCAGGTCGAGGTTGGCCGGATAGATGAAACAGAACGCGTCATCGCGCGCAACGGCGATCCGTGAGCCCTCCAGCAGGTGGGGGATGGATGTCGACGGTGCCGGCTTGAACCGTGCCGGCGGCGGAAGGCCGGGTTCCGCGTACCGGCTCCAGGCGTCGGCCAACGCATCGATGCGCGCATCGAGATCGGCCAGTTCACCGGCGGACACCAGGCCGAGATGGCGCCCGGGCAGCGCCAGCACGGGATCGTTCGGCAGCGCGCCCAGCCATTCGATGCCGTTCGGGAGACTCCGGCGCAGCAACTGCGCGTGGTATTCGCCGCCGATGCGATTGGCGGCCGCGCCGTACACCCGCACGTCCTCGCGGAACTCCGCGAGCCCCTGCGCCACCGCCCCGAACGTTTGCGCCATCGCGTCGCCGTCGATCACCGCCAGCACCGGCAGCCCGCAGGCAGCGGCGAGGTCGGCGCTGGAGGGATCGCCGTCGAACAGGCCCATCACGCCTTCCACCAGGATCAAATCGGCTTCGGCCGCGGCAGCGTGGAGGCGCGCGCGCACGTCGGCCTCACCACCTATCCACCAGTCGAGCTGATAGGCGGTCGACGCGGCGGCACGACCGGTGATCATGGGATCGAGGAAATCCGCCCCGGTCTTGAACACCCGCACGCGCCGCCCCTGCCGCGCGTGCCAACGCGCCAGCGCCGCGGTCATGCTGGTCTTGCCCTGGCCCGAAGCGGGCGCGGAAACCAGCAGGGCCGGGCAGCGGCACGTGGATGTGTTCATGGTGGGTTCGGACGATACCGCAACGTGAGCATGAAGTTGCGCCCCGGCTGGTTGTAGAACCAGGCCGTTTCGTAATCCTTGTCGAACACGTTGTCGAGCGCGAGTTGCAGCGCCCAGGCGTGGCCGAGCTGCCAAGCCGCGCGCAGGTTCACGAGCGCATAGCCGCCCAGCGGGTGCAGGTTGGCGATGTCGTCGTAGCGGCGGCCGGCGAGATACCAGCTCGCGCCGAGGCTGATAGGCCCGAAGCTGCGATCGGCGTCGAAGCGCGCGCTGCGATCCGGGCGGCGCGGCAGCTCGTTGCCATCATTGAACCCGCTGCGGGCATCGTTGCGCGCATGCAGCAGCGTTGTGGTTGCGCGCAGGTTCCAGCCGGCAACCTTCCCGTCGACGACACCCTCGATGCCGGTGATGCGGGCCTGGTCGACGTTGCCGGGCAGGCCGACCGCGGCGTCGAACGCGATCATGTCGTGGATGTCGTTGCGGTAGGCGCCGACCTGCCAGTGTCCCCACGCGGGAGTGCCGCGCAGGCCGAGTTCCAGGTTGCGCGAGCTTTCGGGGCGCAGGAATGGATTGCCGAAGCCCGGATAGTAGAGGTCGTTGAAGGTCGGCGCGCGGAATGCCGTCCCGTAGCTCGCGGTGAGCCGAAGCCCGGCGGCGAAATCCCATCCCCACAGGAGGCTGCCGGTGGTCTTGCCGCCGAACTGGCTGTCGTCGTCGCGGCGCACGCTGGCCTGCAACGACTGCGCGGCGAAATCGCGCTGCCATTGCGCGAACAGGCCACGGTCGATCCGTGCGTTCTCGACGTACAGGGTGTTGCTCGCGAGATGTTCGCGCACCCAGTCGTAGCCGAGGGTCAGGAGGCCACCACCGGCTGCGATGTCCGCTTGCAGCGAACCCAGGGTGCGGCGGGTATCGAAGTTGTCGACGTACGCACCATCGAGGAAATCGGCATCGAAGTCGGTGCTCGAGCCGGCGCGCAGCGACAGCTTCACGCGCTTGCCCGCCAGGAAGTGCAATTGGCCGCCGAGCACCTGGTTCGAGTAATCGTCCGCGTCACTGAAGGTGCCGTCGTACTCGTTGCGGCCCTGGCTGCGAAACGCCAGGCCGTCGGCGCTCCACTGCTCGTTGAACTGGTACGCGCCATGCACGCTCAGCGCATCGTCGCGGAAGCCGTCGCGATCGGGCTGGTCGGCGAAGCAACCGGCGAACGCTTCGGCGGCACCGACCCGGCACGAATTGATGCCGTCCGTGCGCTCGTGCGAGGCCTGCACCGAGACCCAGCCCTTGTCGCCGCCCGCGGAAAAGCCGGCGGCGCCCTTCCAGTGCGAATCGCTGCCGAAGCCCACGCTCGCGTTGGGCGTGAACGTGCCGGGGGCGTGGCGCAGGAAGACCTGGATCACGCCGCCGATCGCCTCCGAACCGTACAGGCTGGAGAACGGTCCGCGCACGATCTCGATGCGCTGGATCTGGTCGACGGGGATGTCCTGGATCGCGGTTCGTCCCGCGCTCGCCGAACCGATGCGGATCCCGTCCACCAACACCAGCACCTGGTCGCCGTCGGTGCCGCGCAGGAACAGCGAGGACTGCTTGCCCGGTCCGCCGTTGTTGCTGATGGCCATGCCCGGACTGACGTTCAGCAGATCCTGCAGCGACGTCGGCTGCAGCCGTTCGATCTCCTCGCGCGTGATCACGGTGACCGGGGCGAGCGTCGCATCCTGGGTCTGTGCGGTGCGGGTGGCGGTGACGACGATCCGCGAAAGGGTCGTCGTCTGGCCTGCGGCCAATGGCGTGGCGAAAACGCAGGCCAGCGCGACCAGCAGCGCGCGGCCGTACGAACGATGAAGGAATTTCACGAAGCACTCCTGTCCGCGCCTGCCCGCGCGGTGTCGATGGCGTCGGGGACAGGCGGAGGGAGTGCGGCGCCGCGCATCGATTGCACGGCTCCGAGACACAAGCCCACCGCTTGTCCGGCTACGGGGCATGGGTCGCAGAAATCTTCCGGCCTGCAACAGTCTCGAAAGTTTCTGCGGTCCAAGCTCCAGCCTCAGGCCGGTCTCCGGGCTCGCGAGCGAAGATGTCGCCACCTTCCCGATCCGCGCCTTCCCATGCTCGTGCATAGTGGCTGCGTGCGGATCGTGACTCGCCTACCGTTGCGGGGGCAGCTCCGGAATGGCCGTCCATTCGCGTGCAACATGCCAAATGGCGCACGCTGGATGGCTGGGGCGTTACCGGATTCCCGTTTCAACCGCCGACGTGCGTCGACGGTCACCTCAGGCTGCGTGCATCATACGGCAACCTGCGCTGCCGGTGCATCCTGGCTGGCGGGCGATCGGCGGCGCCCGCGATCCTCGCCCGTCGATGGGGCGCTCGAACCCGCGGCGGCGCCGTCGCTGCGCCCCGGGCCGCGCACGTGCCGGGCACGTGCGGGTTTGACAATCTTCGGCTCCAAGCCTAGCCTGCCCCGCAGAAGCCGCGTGTAACCGACGTCCGCGGACGTCACGGGAGGGTTGCGCCGGGTGCAGTTTCCTCCACCCACACTTGGGGACCCCAGCATGCGCAAGCGCAATCTCTGCCTCGCGGTGGCATTGGCCTGTGCCACCTTCGCAAGCTCCACTGCTTTCGCACAGGACACCGGCGCCAACAACGCCAACGATGACCAGCAGCAGCCTGCGACGCTGCAGACCGTCATCGTCACCGGCACCCGCGCCTTCGACCGCACGGCGGCCGACTCGCTGGCGCCGATCGACGTGCTGACGCCGAAGGAACTGGTGAGTACCGGCGCGCCCGACCTCACCACGGCGCTGCGGACGCTGCTGCCCTCCTTCAACTTCCCGCAGCCGTCATTGACCGACGGCACCGACTCGACCATGCCGGCCCAGTTGCGCGGGCTGGCCCCGGACGAGACGCTGGTGCTGATCAACGGCAAGCGACAGCACACCACCGCGATCCTCAACGTCAACGGCTCGATCGGACGCGGCTCGTCGCCGGTGGACCTGTCCGCGATCCCGATCAACGCCATCGCGCGGATCGAGGTGCTGCGCGACGGCGCGGCCGCGCAATACGGTTCCGACGCCATCGCGGGCGTCATCAACATCATCCTGAAGGGCGGCGCCGACCACGGCGGCGCGAACGTGAGCTACGGCCAGTACGACGGCGGCCAGGGCGACACCTGGAACGGCGGCGCCGACGGCGGCATCGCGCTCGGCAACAACGGCTGGGTGCACCTGTCGGCCAATTACCTGCACCAGGACCGCACCAGCCATGCGGGGCCGGACATCCGCTACCCGGGTGATCCGACTTACGGCACCGTGACCTTCCGTTTCGGCCTGCCCGAAACGATCGCCAAGCAGGCCGCGCTCAATGCCCAGTACAACCTCGGCGAGAACGCGACCCTGTACGCCTTCAGCGTGTTCAACAAGCGCAACGTCGTGGCCGGCGGGTTCTTCCGCTCGCTGTCGCAGTATGAAACCAGCACGCCGGCCGCGGCCGTGGTGTATCCGGACGGCTACCTGCCGCTCGAACACAGTGCGATCCTCGACAACACGACGGTACTCGGCATCAAGGGTGATGCCGGCGGCTGGCATTACGACATCAGCGGCGACACCGGCGGCAGCCACTGGAAGCTGCACACCACCGACACCTTCAACTACTCGCTGGACGCCGAATCGCCGACCGCGTTCTACATCGGCACGCTGACGATCCGCCAGGACGAATTCAATGCCGACTTCAGCCGCGACTTCGACACCGGCTGGTACCACCCGCTCACGGTCGCATGGGGCCTGGCCTATCGCCACGAGGAGTTCGCGATCAAGGAAGGCGACCCCGCGTCCTACGCCGGCGCCGGCGCCCAGGTGTACCCGGGTTACCAGCCGGGCGACGCAGGTTCGCATTCGCGCAGCAACACCGCCGGCTACGTCGACCTCGAGACCGATTTCAGCGAACAGTTCTCGGCGGGCTTCGCGGCCCGCTACGAGCACTACAGCGACTTCGGCAACACCACCTCGTGGAAGCTGTCGGGACGCTATGCGTTCACGCCGGTGGTGGCGTTGCGCGGCACGATCTCGACCGGCTTCCGCGCGCCGTCGCTGCAGCAGGAGTATTACTCCAGCACTTCGATCAACTTCGTCAACGACGGCAGCGGCAACCTGGTGCCCTACACCATCCGCACCTTCCCGGTGTCCGATCCTGCAGCGGTGGCGCTGGGCGCGCAGCCGCTGAAGCCGGAGAAGTCGCACAACTACGGCATCGGCCTGGTGTTCACGCCGGGCACCGGCCCGTACGCGACGCTGGACCTGTACCAGGTGGACATCGACGACCGCATCATCCTTTCCGGAAACCTCGTCGGCACGCCGGTGCAGGATTACCTCACGTCGGTGGGTATTCCGTTCGTGAGCGGTGGCCGCTTCTTCACCAACGCGATCGACACCCGCACCCGCGGCGCGGACCTGGTCGGAACCTGGCCGGTCCAGCTGCAAGGTTCCTCGCTGAAGTTCACCGGCGGCATCAACTGGAACAAGACCGACATCCGGTCGATCAAGCCCAATCCGCCCCAACTGGGCCTGGCCGGCCTGGTGCTGCCGATCATCGACCGCGCCGAAGAGGGCCGCATCACCGTCGGCACCCCACGCACCAAGGCGTTCTTCGCGGCCGACTGGGGCATCGGCAACTGGACCCTGCACGGACAACTGACGAACTACGGGCATTGGGAATCGCTGGGCGGAACGCCCGCCGGCGACCAGACCTACGGTTCGCGAACGCTGCTGGATGCCTCCATCCGCTACGCGCTGGACCGCTGGGACTTCACCCTGGGCGGCAACAACATCGCCAACGAATACCCCGAGAAGAACAACGACGCCAACAACTACCACGGCATCATCGCCTACCCGCTGACCTCGCCGTTCGGGTTCAACGGGTCCTACTGGTATGCGAGCGCGGCGTATCGGTGGTAGGTCCGGACCTGCGCGTCGGCAGCGAAGCCCATCCCCACCCCAGCCGCTCCCCTTCAAGGGGAGCGGCGCAGGTCGCGCGCGTAGCGCTGGTGGGGATGGCTTTTCGAGCGGGATGGGTTTCGCGTACGGACGGTTTGAATTCAGCGATTCAGCGCTTCTTGAACACCAGCTTGCCGCCCTCGGCATCGACCGCGACGGTGTCGCCGCCGACGAACTCGCCCGCGAGGATCTTCTGCGCCAGCGGGTTTTCGAGCTGCGCCTGGATCGCGCGCTTCAGCGGGCGCGCGCCGTACACCGGATCGAAGCCGACGTTGCCGAGCAGCATCAGGGCGCCGTCGGAAATCTCGAGGTCGATCTGGCGTTCCTGCAGCCGCTTGGCGAGATAGTTCGTCTGCAGCCGCGCGATCTCGCGGATCTGCGCCTTGTCGAGCGGATGGAACACCACGATCTCGTCGAGCCGGTTGATGAACTCGGGCCGGAAATGCGCCTGCACCACGCCCATCACGGCGGCCTTCATCTGGGTGTAGGCCTCCGGTGAATCCTCGTCGATGCCCGAGGACGCGATCTCCTGGATCTGCTGCGAGCCGAGGTTGGAGGTCATCACGATCACGGTGTTGCGAAAGTCCACCGTGCGACCCTGGCCATCGGTGAGCCGCCCGTCGTCCAGCACCTGCAGCAGGATGTTGAACACGTCGGGATGCGCCTTCTCGACTTCGTCCAGCAGGATCACGCTGTACGGGCGCCGGCGCACGGCCTCGGTGAGATAGCCGCCTTCCTCGTAGCCGACGTAACCCGGAGGCGCGCCGATCAGCCGCGCGACCGAGTGCTTCTCCATGAATTCCGACATGTCGATCCGCACCATCGCCTCGGTCGTATCGAACAGGAAGCCCGCGAGCGCCTTGCACAATTCGGTCTTGCCGACGCCGGTGGGGCCGAGGAACAGGAACGAACCATAGGGGCGATTCGGATCGGAAAGCCCCGCGCGTGCGCGACGGATCGCGTCGGAAACGGCCTTCACCGCTTCGTCCTGTCCGATCACGTTCCGGTGCAGCGCGGACTCCATCTGCAGCAGTTTCTCGCGCTCGCCCTCCAGCATCTTCGAGACCGGAATGCCGGTCCAGCGCGACACGACCTCCGCGATCTCCTCGGCCGTGACCTTGTCCTTGACCAGCTTGAACTCGCGCTGGTCGGTGTTCTGGGCCGCGGCGAGCTGCTTTTCAAGCGCCGGCAACTGGCCGTACTGGATCTCGCTCATGCGCGCGTAGTCCTGGCGGCGCTGCGCGGCCTCCAGCTCGAGGTGCGCCTTTTCGATTTCTTCCTTGATCCTGGCGTCGCCCTGCAGGGTCGCCTTCTCCGACTTCCACACTTCGTTGAGGTCGGAGAACTCGCGTTCGAGCTTTTCGATGTCGCTTTCGAGATCGTCGAGCCGCTTCTTCGATTCCGGGTCCTTTTCCTTCTTCAGCATCTCGCGCTGGATCTTCAACTGGATCAGCCGGCGCTCCAGGCGATCGAGTTCCTCCGGCTTGGAATCGATCTCCATGCGGATCCGCGAAGCCGCTTCGTCCATCAGGTCGATGGCCTTGTCGGGCAACTGGCGGTCGGTGATGTAGCGGTTGGAGAGCGTCGCCGCCGCGACGATCGCGGGATCGGTGATCTCGACGCCGTGGTGCACGGCGTAGCGCTCCTTGAGGCCGCGCAGGATCGCGATGGTGTCTTCCACGTTGGGCTCGCCCACGAACACCTTCTGGAAGCGCCGCTCGAGTGCGGCGTCCTTTTCGATGTACTTGCGGTATTCGTCGAGCGTGGTCGCGCCGATGCAGTGCAGCTCGCCGCGCGCCAGCGCGGGTTTGAGCATGTTGCCGGCGTCCATCGCGCCCTCGGCCTTGCCCGCGCCGACCATCGTGTGCAGCTCGTCGATGAACAGGATGACCTGGCCTTCCTGTTTGGCGAGGTCGTTCAACACGCCCTTCAGGCGTTCCTCGAACTCGCCGCGGAACTTCGCGCCCGCGATCAGCGCGCCCAGGTCGAGCGCGAGCAGCCGCTTGTTCTTGAGGCCCTCGGGCACCTCGTCCTTGACGATGCGCTGGGCCAGGCCTTCGACGATCGCCGTCTTGCCGACACCGGGCTCGCCGATCAGCACCGGGTTGTTCTTGGTGCGACGCGAAAGCACCTGCACCACGCGGCGGATTTCCTCGTCGCGGCCGATCACCGGGTCGAGCTTTCCGGTCTCGGCGCGCGCGGTCATGTCGATGGTGTACTTCTCCAGCGCCTGGCGCTGGTCCTCGGCGCCCTCGGACTGCACCTTCTCGCCGCCGCGGAGCTTCTCGATCGCGGCTTCGAGGTTCTGCTTGCTGGCGCCTGCAGCCTGCAGCGCGCGGCCGACGTCGCCGCGATCCTCGAGGCATGCCAGCACGAACAGCTCGCTCGCGATGAACTGGTCGCCGCGCTGCTGCGCCAGCTTGTCGGTGAGGTTGAGCAGCCGATTGAGCTCGTTCGAGACATTGATGTTGCCTTCCTGGCCCTTGACGCCGGGCAGGCGCTCGAGGATCTCGCCGACACGCTGGCGAAGCAGCGGGACGTTGACGCCGGACTGCGCCAGCATCGGCGCGGTCGAACCGCCCTGCTGGTCGAGCAATGCCGCCAGCACGTGCGCGGGTTCCAGCATGTTGTGGTCGCGTCCGACCGCGAGCGATTGCGCATCGGCCAGTGCCTGCTGGAAGCGTGAGGTGAGTTTGTCGGTGCGCATGGCGGTGACGGACCCTGGATGCCTGTTCGATCCGGAAAGATGCGGCCAAAGCGTTACGCTTCAAGCATCCCGCCCCGCCGGACGTGACCGGCGCCACCGGACGGGATTGTCCGCCCCTGCGAGCAATGCAGGGACGGCATTGCCCGCCACCCGCTCATGCAATCAACCGGCTGGCGGCATTCGTCCCTGCGCTCGCCCTTCCCTCGCCACCACCCACGCGTCGAGCGGTCGAGCTTGCCGGACGCAGCGGCCGCGGTGCGCGGGGTTCACGCCGGCTTCCGGCGCCCCGACGCGACGCCCGGCTCGCATGCCCGCGCCTCGACCAGGGTATCGATCAGCTGCCCGATCTTTCCCGCCTCCAGCGGCTTGACGAGATGTTCGTCGAAGCCCGCCTCCTTGGCGCGCAGATGATCACTGGGCTGGCCGAACCCGGTGATGGCGACCAGCGGCAAACGCTCGCGCCCCGGCGTCCTGCGTATCGCGCGGGCTACCTCGTAGCCGTCCATCACGGGCAACCCGATGTCCACCAAAGCGATATCGGGGTCGAATTCGGCGACCGCCTGCAGGCCCGACGGTCCATCGTGCGCCACCCGCGTGGCATAGCCCATTTCGCCGAGCAGCAGCGCCAGGCTTTCCGCGGCCAGCGCGTAATCATCCACCACCAGTACCCTGGCCCTGGCGGGGCGCCGCGCCGGTTCGGCCGCCGAGGTCGCCGCCGCTTTCGATGCCCCCCGATTGCGACGGCGCGCCGCCAGCGGCAGCCGCACGGTGAACTCGCTGCCTTTGCCGCGCCCCTGGCTCGCGCCCGCGACGGTGCCGCCGTGCAGCGCGACCAGGTTGCGTACGATGGCAAGCCCCAGGCCCAATCCTCCTTTCTGGCGATCGACCGACCGGGCGTCCTGGGTGAACAATTCGAACACATGCGGCAGCAGCGCAGGGTCAATGCCCTGCCCCTGGTCGCGCACGCTCAAGACCACCTGCCGGTTTTCCCGGGCGGCGCGCACCTCGATTTCCCGGCCGGGCGGCGAGTATTTTGCGGCGTTGGTCAGGAGGTTCACCACGACCTGCGCCAGCCGCCGCTTGTCGCCCTCGACAGCCAATCCCTGCGCCACGTCGGTGCGCAACGATTGCCGACGCTCTTCCATCAAGGGCTGCGTGATCTCCACCGCCGCGGCCACCACGGCCGCGATGTCCACCCCTTCCGTTTGCAGTTCGACCTTGCCGCGGGCGATCCGCGCGACATCGAGCAGGTCGTCCACCAGTGCGGTCAGGTGCCGTACCTGCGCTTCGATGATCTCGCGCTCGCGCACGAACACATCCGGCCCGCGCAGCTTCATCAATTCGAGCGTGGTCGCGATCGGCGCCAGCGGATTCCGAAGCTCGTGGCCCAGCATCGCGATGAATTCGTCCTTCGCGCGGCTCGCGCGCTGCAGTTGCGCTTCACTCTCGCGCAAGGCAGCTTCCGTGCTCGCGCGCCGGGCGGCGTCCCAGGTGCGCTCTGCGGTGTCGCCCAGCAACTGAAGCTCCCGCGCGCTCCAGTGGCGGGGCGTGCCGGACTTGGCGATCATCGCGCCGACGAGCCGGCCCTCCTTGACGACGGGCACCGCCAGATACGCGCGCATCCGGAGCGCGGCGAAGGCACCCTTCTGTTCGGGCGAAAGCTCGGCCAGCGAGTCGAGATCGCTGCAGCCGACTGGCCGAAGCTCGCGGAACATCGCCGCTGCACTGTCCTGGAAGTCGGCGAGCCTGAAGCACCGGCCGACAAGAACGATGTCTTCGGGCGCGCCGTCTTCCGCCGTGACGAGGATGCTTTGTTCCTGCTCCCCGGTCTGGCAACAGCAGATGCAATCGGCGCCGAGCTGCGCACGCAGGATCCTGCAGGCCGCCTGCTGGATCGCGCCGGCATCCGCCAGCGGCCGGATCGCGTCGGCGAGTTTCAGCAGGAATGCACGCCGCTCCTCGACTTCGCGCAAGGCGGTATCGGCGCGCTTGCGCCGGCTGATGTCCCGCGCGATGTTGGACACGGCGACGGGTTCGCCACTGCGGTCCTTGATCGGCGAAATGGTGAGCGCGACGTCGATCAGCGTGCCGTCCTTCCTGCGCCACACGGCCTCGTAGTGGTCGATGCGCTCACCCTGTCGAATGCGGGCCAGTATCGCGGGCTCGCCATCCTCCTGGCCGGCCGGCATCAGGATGGTGACCGGCTGGCCGACGGCCTCCTCGGCCGTATAGCCGAAGATGTGCTGCGCACCGGCGTTCCAGGTCTGGATGACGCCGTCGAGACCCTTGCTGATGATCGCCACGTCCGACGATTCGACGATCGCGGCCAGCCGGCTGGTCACGCGGTCGTCGCGTTGTTGCTGCAGGCGCGCCAGGTGCCGTGCCGTGACTTCGATGACCGTCACGAGGACGCCCTGGATGCTGCCGGTTTCATCCCGGATCGGGCTGTAGCACAGGTCGCACCAGGTGTCCTCGAGCGAACCGTTCCTGACGATCGGGTACAAGGCGTCCTCGAACATCAGCGATTCGCCATGCCATACGCGTTCGTAGATCGGCCCGGCGACGTGCCAGGCCTCCGGCCAGCATTCCCGTGCCGGCTGCCCGAGCGCCCTGGGGTGTCGGTCGGCCAACATCGCGCGGAAACTGTCGTTGTAGACCTGGATGAACTCGCGGCCCCACAGGATCACCGAGGCGAACCGGTTCGGCAGGATCAACTCGACCGCGGTCCTGAGCGTTTGCGGCCACCCGGTCATCGGCCCCAGCGGGGTCGCCGACCAGTCGCGCGCGGCGATGAGGGCGCGCATGTCTTCGATCGGGCGCGCATCCAGCGAGTCATCCTGCGATTCGCGATCGAAGGCCATCGGTCCGCCCACGCCAAACTCCGCCCTGGCCGGCGAGTATAGCCCCCGGGACGATCCGGGCAGCCGGGGCACCGGGAACCCGGCACCCACGCCAGCCGCGGCCGGACGGAACGTGAATCGCGCGTTCACGACGGCTCCGGCAGAATACGAGGTCGTGCAACCGACCTCCCGCCAGGCATCGACCGCCCGCCACGCCGACATCGCCCCGCTGCCTGCGCCGCCCGCGCCCGGCGACGACGACGGCTGGGCCCTGTTCCTCGACGTCGACGGCACCCTGCTTGACTTCGCCCGGCACCCGGACGAAGTGGAAGTGGCCGAGCACCTGCACGAGGACCTCGATCGACTGAGGGTCCGGCTGCAGGGGGCGGTGGCGCTGCTCAGCGGCCGCTCGCTGGCGCAGCTCGATTCGCTGTTCGATTGGCGCGAGCATGCCGCCGGCGGCCTGCATGGTGCCGAACTGCGGACGCCGGACGGCGAGCAGCATTTCACCGGCGGTGCGGATTCGTTCGCGCAGGTCCGCGCACGGGCGGCGCGGCTGGTCGACGAGGTCCCCGGACTGGTGCTGGAAGACAAGCTCCGCGCGCTCGCCCTGCATTACCGGGATGCGCCGGGCGCACGCCGGGCGGCCGAACGGGTCGCGCAGACCCTGCTTGGCGACGCCGGTGACCGCTACGTCCTGCAGCATGGCGACCAGGTCATCGAATTGAAGCCCGCCGGCGCGGACAAGGGCCGCGCGCTCGAGGCATTGATGCAGATCGCGCCCTTCCGCGGGCGCCGCCCCTGGATGCTCGGCGACGACCTCACCGACGAGGATGCCTTCCACCGCGTCAACGCGATGGGCGGCACCAGCGTCATCATCGGGGGTCGCCGTCCGACGGCAGCGCGCTGCGCAATCGCCAGCCCCGCGGCGGTGCGCGCGTGGCTGCACGCGCTGGCGGTGTAGGGTGCCGTTCGGCGCGGCGGGCGGTGCCCGTCCGACACCTCGTCCATCATCAAAGGAGCATCAAGTGGCCAGCAAGACGTCCCGATCGAAATCTTCCCGACGCAACCGCAGCGGCGCCTCGAGCAAGCGGAAGTCTGCAGGCGGCAATTCGTCCGGAACGAAATCGTCGGCACGCGAGCGCGCCACGGGCGGCGCGACGAAGCGCGCGGCGCCTGCCCCCCGCAAGTCCGCGAAAACGAAGTCCGCCAGCGGCAAGCGGGGAGGTGCGCCCGCGCCGCGCGCCGGCCGCCGCGCGCCGGGCAGGCGGCGGCCCCCCAGGACACCCGTGTCGAAGGCCGACCGCACCAGCGAAGCAAGTCTCGACCTCGGCATCATCGGCAACGGCACCGTCAACGCGCTGATCGACGCGCGCGGCCGGATCGTCTGGCATTGCGTGCCGGCATTCGACGGCGACCCGGTGTTCTGCTCGCTGCTCTCGCCGAAGCTGGGTGACATGGGATTCTTCGACATCGAGCTGGAGAACGAGACGAAGCGGCAGCAGCGCTATGTCGACAACAGCGCGGTGCTGGTGACCGTGCTCACGGCCGGCGACGGATCGCAGATCGAGATCACCGATTTCGCGCCGCGCTACAAGCTGCACGAGCGCACCTACCACCCGATGCAGGTTCTCCGCCGGGTGCGGCCGCTGTCGGGCTCGCCGCGCATCGCGATCCGGCTGCGGCCGCTGACCGGCTACGCCGCGCGCAAGCCGGTGCAGACCTTCGGCTCCAACCACGTGCGCTTCATGCTGGACCCGCTGGTGCTTCGGGTCACCAGCGACGCGCAATTGCCGATGCTGCGCGACGAGCTGCCGTTCCTGCTGGATCGTCCCGTGCACATCGTGCTCGGCACCGACGAGACGCTCCAGGAATCGGCCGGCCACTATTTCGAGGAGGCACTCAACGCGACGCTCGCCTACTGGCACGAATGGTCGCGCTACCTCTCGATCCCGGCCGAGTGGCAGGAGGCGGTCATCCGCGCCGCGATCACCCTGAAACTGTGCCAGTACGAGGGCACGGGGGCGATCGTCGCGGCGATGACCACCTCGATTCCCGAAGCGCCCGACACCGTGCGCACCTGGGACTATCGCTACTGCTGGCCGCGCGACGCGGCGCTGTCGGTGCGGGCGCTGAACCGCCTCTCGGCCACCCGCACCATGGAGGAATACGTCCGCTACATTTTCAACCTCGCGGTCAAGGACGATCAGATGGCGCCTGTCTACGGCATCCACTTCCAGGACGAATTGCCCGAGCGCGAGGAAGCGACGCTCGCCGGCTACCGTGGCATGGGTCCGGTGCGGGTCGGCAACGAGGCATGGCGGCAGCAGCAGAACGACATCTACGGCAGCGTGGTGCTGGCCGCTACCCAGTTGTTCTGCGACCAGCGCCTGGTCAAGATCGGCGACGAGACGGAATTCCGGCGGCTGGAACGCTGCGGGGAGATGGCCTGGAAACTCCACGACCAGCCTGACGCCGGTCTGTGGGAACTGCGCGGTCGCGAGTCGGTGCACACCTATTCGGCGGTGATGTGCTGGGTTGCATGCGACCGGCTCTGCAACATCGCGACGTGGCTGCAACTGCAGGACCGCGCGAAGTTCTGGCGCAAGCGCGCCGACCAGATCCACGAGCTGGTCCTGGAACATGCGGTGCACAAGGACGGCCATTTCGTCGAGTCCTTCGGCAGCGAGGATCTCGATGCCAGCCTGCTGCTGCTGGAAGGCCTGCGCTTCGTCAGCGCCGACGACCCGCGTTTCGTCAAGACCGTGGAAGCGGTCGGCCGGACCCTGATGCGCGACGGGTTCCTGCTGCGCTACGCGCAACCGGACGATTTCGGCGCGCCCAAGACCAGCTTCATGGTCTGCAACTTCTGGTACGTCGAGGCATTGATCGCGATCGGCCGCAAGGCCGAGGCCCGCGAACTGTTCGAAAAGTTGCTGTCCATGCGCAATCCGCTCGGCCTGTTGTCGGAGGATCTCGACCCCGAGCGGCGCGAGCTGTGGGGCAACTTCCCGCAGACCTATTCGCTGGTGGGACTGATCAACGCCGCGCGGGGCCTTTCCACCAAATGGAGCGATGTCGTGTGAAGCGCCTGGTCGTCGTCTCCAATCGTGTCGCGCAGCCGAAGGAAACGCGGGCGGGCGGGCTCGCCGCCGCGATGCGCGCGGCGCTCAAGGAGCACGGCGGCCTGTGGTTCGGGTGGAGCGGCAAGCTGGTCGCGGAGTCCGAACGCACGCTGCACCGCGAATCCGCGGGCGCGATCGACTATGCCTTGCTCGACCTGACGCGCGAGGAATACGACGCGTACTACCTCGGCTTCTCGAACCGCACGCTGTGGCCGCTGTTGCACTTCCAGCCGACCATGATGCAGTACAGCCGCGCGCAGTACGCCGGCTATCGCGCCGTCAACAAGCTGTTCGCGAAGAAGCTCGCGCCGTTGCTCCGCGACGACGACCACATCTGGATCCACGACTACCACCTGATCCCGCTGGCCGCCGAACTGCGCGCGCTCGGCATCGGCGCGCGCATGGGTTTCTTCCTGCACATCCCCCTGCCGCCGCCGGAACTGCTGGTCAACCTGCCGTGCCACCTCGACCTCATGGCGACGCTTGCCGCCTACGACCTCGTCGGCGTGCAGGTGAAGGACGACGCGAGCGCGCTGTTCCGCTATTTCCTCGGCGTGCTGGGGACGAGCCGTTCAGGCGACGTGATCGAACTGGATGGACGGCATACCCGCATCGCGCCGTTCCCGATCAGCATCGACACCGCCGAGGTCGCCCACCAGGCGCAGAGCGTGCTCGGCAACTCCGCGATCCGCAAGCTGCGCGCGAGCCTCGAGGACCGCAAGCTCGCGATCGGCGTGGACCGGCTGGACTATTCCAAGGGCCTGCCGCGGCGCTTCTCGGCGTTCGGAAAGTTCCTCGCCGAGCACCGCGAATGGCGCTCACGGGTGTCCTTCCTGCAGATCGCGCCGCCGTCGCGCCAGGAAGTCCCCGAGTACCGCGAACTCCGCTCGCGACTGGAACGCTCCGCCGGCGCAACCAACGGCCGTTACGCCGAACCGGACTGGGTGCCGATCCGCTACGTGAACCGCAGCTTCGCCCAGGCCACGCTGGCCGGTTTCTACCGGATATCCCAACTCGCCCTGATCACGCCCCTGCGCGACGGCATGAACCTGGTCGCCAAGGAATTCGTTGCCGCGCAGAACCCCGATGATCCCGGGGTGCTGGTGCTGTCGCGCTTCGCCGGCGCCGCCAACGAATTGCCGCAGGCGATCCTCGTCAATCCCTACGATCCGGAACGCCTGGTCGAAGGCATCGAGGAGGGGCTGACGATGTCGCGCGCCGAACGCCGCGAACGCTGGGCGGGAATGTTCGAGCACCTGTCGACGCACGACATCAACGCCTGGCGGCGGGACTTCCTCGGCGCGCTGGGCGCGGACTAGTCGGGACGCATTGCCGCCACGGATTTGCCGCACCACTCATCCACCCTTGCTCGCGTCGCATCGATGTACGCCCGTGCGGACTTCGTTCCGTGCCCGGGGGGGGGACGGGTGCCATGGTCCTCGTCCTTCGGGTACCGTTCGGCTCGGGTCTAGGCGTCACGAGGAAGGGCTCGAGGCGATCCAGATCAGGCTCGCCATCCGCCCGCTGTGCGCGCCGTCGCGGCGGTATGAGTGCAGGCGTGGGTCCGTGAAGGTATCGAAGCCGCCGCCGGCGATGCAGGAAACGCCGGCCGCGCGCAGGCGTTGCCGGGCGAGTTCGTACAGGTCGCAGGTCCAGTGGCCGGGGCGGGTGGCGCCGAATGCCGATGCGGCGGCAGGGTCGTGCGACAGGAAAGCGTCGCGCACTTCCTCGCCGATCTCATAAGACCCGGCCGCGATCGCGGGACCGAGCCACGCCACGATCCGCGAAGGCGGCGTACGCATCGCCGCCAGGGTGTTTTCCAGCACGCCCGCGGAAAGCCCCCGCCAGCCCGCGTGCGCGGCCGCGATTTCGAGGCCGTCCTCGGCGCCGAGCAGGACCGGGAGGCAATCGGCCGTCTGGATCGCGAGGACCACGCCGGTCGAGCGGGTGGTTGCTGCATCGGCTTCCGGTTCGCGCTCGCCGATCGGGTCGCACGCGCTTTCATCGCGCTGCGGCGGGGCATCGAGGGTGACGACCCGGGTGCCGTGCACCTGCCGCAACCAGCACGGCACCGAGGGCAATCGCAGGACCTCGCGAATGAACGCGCGGTTCCTGGCCACTGCCTGCGGTTCGTCCCCGCAGCGAATGCCGACGTTGAACCCGAAACCGGATGGCGACGGGCCCTCGCGCGTCGTCGTGACGACGCGTACGTTCGGCGGCCTCGGCCAGTCCGGAAGGATCCACATGGGACGCACGCACGCTGCTCGATCGAATTCCGTTGCCATGATGCAAGAAAGAGGCGAGCGGTTGCGCCGGTTCAGGACCCCGGATGCGGGGACGGCGCAAGGGCATCCTCGCGCAACGCCGCAGCCAAGTCGAGCAGATCCCGCGGCAGGGGGGCTTCGAAGGCCAGCGCCTCGTCGGTGACCGGATGCGCGAAGGCCAGCCGCTCGGCGTGCAGCGCCTGCCGGCGGAATCCGCGCAGGGCGTCGGCGAGGGCCGGCGACGCCCCGCGCGGCAGCTTCAGGCCTTTGCCGTACAGCGGATCCCCAACCAGCGGGTATCCGACGTGCGCCATGTGCACGCGGATCTGGTGGGTGCGCCCCGATTCGAGCTCGCATTGCAGGAGCGCGTGGGCGCGGAACTTCTCGCGCACCCGGTAGTGCGTGACGGCCGGCCGGCCGCCCTCGCGCACCGCGCGGCGCAGGCGATCCGACGGGTGCCGGTCCAGCGGCGCATCCACCGTGCCCCCCGCGACCGGTACGCCGTTGACGATCGCCGCATAGCGGCGATGAATGTCGCGCTCGGCCAGCATGCGGGTCAGCGCCGTGTGCGCGGGCAGCGAACGCGCCACCACCAGCAGCCCGGAGGTGTCCTTGTCCAGCCGGTGCACGATGCCGGCGCGCGGAATCCGCGCCAGCCCCGGGTCGTGGTGCAGCAGGGCGTTCAACAGGGTCCCGGCCGGGTTCCCCGCACCCGGGTGCACCACCAGCCCGGCGGGTTTGTCGATCACCAGCAGGTCGGCATCCTCGAACACGATCGCGAGTTCGATCGCCTCCGGCCGGTCGCCCACCACGGGCTGCTCGACGTCCTGCCATTCCACCTCCTCGCCGCCGTGGACCCGCGTGCGCGCCGCCACCTGGCGGCCATCCAGCCGGATGCGACCGGCCCTGACCTCGGCCGTCAGGTGCGCCCGCGAATACCCGGGGAACAACCTCGGCAGGATCTGGTCGAAGCGTGGCCCGGCCATGTCGGCCGGGATTTCCGCGCGGAGTCGTCGTTCAGTCACGCAGGCCGGTCTCCGGGTTGGGTGATACGGATTCCGCTATCATGCCCGTTCGCGTTCGCAAAGACTCCCCCCGATGCCATCCCGACGCCCCGCACCGCTGCTGAAATTCGCGCTGCTGCTGCCGCTCCTGCTCGCCCTCGGCGCCTGCTTCCACCACGGCGAGCGCGACACCCTGAACACCATGACCGTCGAGCAGTTGTACGAGCGCGGGCATTCGCTGTCGGAAGGCGGGAATTGGGGCGCGGCCGAGACCGTTTACCAGAAGCTGATCTCGCGCTTTCCGTACGGCGCATACAACGAACAGGCGCAGATCGAGCTTGCCTATGCGCAGTACAAGGACGACAAGCCGGACGATGCGTATTCGACCATCAACGAGTTCATCAAGACGTATCCGACCCAGAAGCATATTGCCTACGCCTATTACCTGCGCGGCCTGATCAATTTCGATCGCACCGAATCCGGCTTGCAGCGGATGGTCGGGATCTCGCCCTCGCGCTTCGACCAGGGCTACGCGCTGCAGTCGTTCGATGACTTCAACACCCTGGTCGCGCGCTTCCCCGGCACCCGTTACGCCGCCGACGCGCGCCAGCGCATGATCTACCTGCGCAACCAGCTCGCTCAGTCGGAACTGAACGTCGCCGAGTTCTACCTGCAGCGGCAGGCCTACATCGCCGCGGCCGACCGCGCCAAGTACGTGATCGAACACTACCAGCGCTCGCCGGAAACCGCGGACGCGCTGGCGATCCTTGCCAAGAGCTACCACCAGCTCGGCCAGCAGAAACTCGCGGACGACGCCACCCAGGTGCTGAAGCTCAACTACCCGGATCATCCGTACCTGCGTGATCCGGACGGCTGGCCCGACCACCACACCTGGGTGTACCGGCTGATCCCGTTGACCAGCGCGCACTGACACGACGCGGACCGCGACTGCGGCACCGTCGGATTCCTCCTTCGCCACCCGACATCACCGGTTGCACGCAGGGCGGGCGGCGTCCGCCGGCATCTTTCGGCCACATTCCTCAGCAGGGGCGGCCGCGGCGGACTCGAAGCGACCGGGAGCCCGATGATCACCGCCAGGCGTTGCTTATCGGATACCGTCGCTCGCGGCCGAACGCGCATGGCGATACGCGCGGTCCCGGCGCCGACTGGCGGCGCTTGAACTCCGCTGCATACAGCATCCGCACCACCCGCTGCACGTCGGCGGCCTCGTAACCGGCCGCCACGATCTCGCCCTGCGATTCGGCACCCTCGATGCAGCGTTGCAGGATGCCGTCCAGCACGTCGTATGGCGGCAGCGAATCCTGGTCGGTCTGGTCCGCGCGCAACTCCGCCGAAGGCGCGCGCTCGATCACGGCGCGCGGAATGACGTCACCCGGGGCTCCCCCTTCCCCCTTCCCCATTCCCGCTTCTGCCCCATTTCGCCACCTCGCCAACCGGTACACCTGCGTCTTGTAGACGTCCTTGAGCGGCGCATAGCCGCCGCACATGTCGCCGTAGAGGGTGGCGTAGCCGACCGCCATCTCGCTCTTGTTGCCGGTGGTGAGCAGCAGTTTCCCGGTCTGGTTGGACATCGCCATCAGCAGCACGCCGCGGCTGCGCGCCTGGAGGTTCTGCGCCGTGACGTCGCCGAGGCCGCCGCAGGCCGGCGCGAGGGCCGCAGTTGCGGCGTCGACCATCCCGGAAATGGGCAAGTCGTAATATTGGACGCCGAGCGTTTGCGCCTGCGCATGCGCCTCGCGCAACGAAAGTCCGGATGTGTAGCGCGAGGGCAGCATCACCGCCGTCACGTTCTCCGCGCCGAGGGCGTCGACCGCGATCGCCAGCGTCAGCGCCGAATCGATGCCCCCCGAAAGCCCCAGCAGGGCGCCCTCGAACCCGTTCTTCCGGGCGTAGTCGCGCACCCCGCGCACCAGTGCCGCGTACAGCGTGGCATCCGGCGAAGCGTCCGGCGCGACCGGCCAGTCCCGCGTGATCCAGCGACGCGAGGCGGCATCGAAATCCGCCCACAGCAGCGCATCGACGAATGCCGGTGCGCGCGCGGCGACGGTGCCGTCGCCGTTCACCAGCAGCGACGCGCCGTCGTACACCACCTCGTCCTGGCCGCCGACCATGTTGAGATAGGCGAGGGCGCAGCCGGTTTCCTTCGCGCGCGCAGCAAGCATCGCTTCGCGACGCGCCTGCTTGGCAACGTCATAGGGCGAGGCGTTGACCACGACCACCAGCTCGGCGCCGGCCCGCGCCGCGGCGGCGACCGATCCGGGTTGCCAGACGTCCTCGCAGATCAACACGCCGATCCTCGTGTCCTTCAGCGTCGCGACCGTGACCGCGCGACCTGGTTCGAAATAGCGCTTGTCGTCGAACACGCCGTAATTGGGCAGCACGCTCTTCTGCGCAATCTGCGCAACCCGCCCCTCGCGCAGGACCGCCGCGGCGTTGTAAAGCAGCCCATCGCTGCGCGGAAAGCCGACCAGAGCGGCGAATCCTTCGGCTTCCGCCGCCAGCTCGTCGAGTGCGGATTGGCAGGCCGCGAGGAAACTCGGGCGCAGCAGCAGGTCCTCCGGCGGATAGCCGCTCAAGCTCAGCTCCGGGCACACCAGGAGATCGGCGCCACCCGCGCGCGCGTCCCGCATCAGCTTGCGAACGCGTTCGGCGTTGGCCGCTATCGCGCCGACCGGGAAATCGCATTGGGCAAGGGCAAGATGCAGGGTCGCCATGGAGCGTTCCAGAAAACGCGAAGGCCGCGACGGGCGCGGCCTTCATTTTACCGTTGCGCGTGCTGAACCAACTCAGTGCTTCATCTTCCGGGCGAGCGTGGCGCCGAGGTCCGCCGGCGACTTGACCGTGGTGACCCCGGCTTTCTCGAGCGCCGCGAACTTGGCCGCGGCCGTGCCCTTGCCGCCGGAGATGATCGCGCCGGCATGGCCCATGCGCTTGCCGGGCGGCGCCGAGGCGCCGGCAATGAAGGCGACCACCGGCTTGCCTACGTAGTCCTCGATGAACTCGGCGGCTTCTTCCTCGGCGCTGCCGCCGATCTCGCCGACCATGATGATGCCTTCGGTCTGGCCATCATCCTGGAACAGCTTCAGGCAATCGATGAAGCTCAAGCCATTGATCGGATCGCCGCCGATGCCGATGACGGTCGACTGGCCCAGGCCCTCGTTGGTGGTCTGGAACACGGCTTCATAGGTCAGCGTGCCCGAACGCGACACGATGCCGACCTTGCCCGGCGTGTGGATGTGGCCCGGCATGATGCCGATCTTGCACTCGCCCGGGGTG
>DASSOQ010000070.1:0-26955 GCA_035700365.1 Rhodanobacteraceae bacterium
ATCGCGCGGCGCGAAGCCCGACACTTCCCGCATCTGGAGACCGGCCTGGCACCGGTGGGAGTCCCGAGGCACAGAGTGGACAACCATGCCGAGGCATTGCAAAAGCGCGGGATCGTCGCCGAACTCAGCCATCGCCACGTCCTGCGCGCGGCGGCGGTGTACGTCGGCGCGGTGTGGGCGCTTTCGCAAGGCATTGCCCAACTTGCGCCGGTCTTCAATGCGCCGACCTGGATCACGCGCTGGTTCGTGATCGCCTGCGCGGTCGGCTTTCCGTTCTGGGTCGCGTTCGCCTGGTACTACAAACTCACCCCTGAAGGCTTCAAGCGCGAAGGCGCCCCCGGTGCGGTCGATCCCGCGTTCCACCGCGCCACCGGCCGCAAGCTGGACTTCTGGATCATCGGCGTGATGGCGGTCGCGATCGTGCTGCTGGTCACCAACACCTTCGTGCTGCACCGCGACGTCAACAGCGCGGCGGGTGCGGCCGATGCGCAGGCCATCGCCGCAGAGCTGGCCAAGGTTCCATTCCAATCCGTCGCCGTACTTCCGCTGGCGAACCAGAGCGGCGATTCCAAGCAGCAATACTTTTCCGATGGGCTCTCCGAGGAGCTGATTTCCGACCTCACCCAGGTGAATGGACTCAAGGTCATCGGGAGCTATTCGAGCTTCAAGTTCCGCGACAGCACGGAAAGTCCGGCGCAGATCGGCGCCGCGCTCGGCGTGGCCCACCTGATCCTAGGATCCATCCAGCAGCAGGACAATCGGATCCGCGTCACCGTGAACATGATCCGCGCAAAGGACGGTGCCAGCGTCTGGTCGCACAGCTACGACGAACAGCTCGAGGACGTGTTCGCGATCCAGTCGAGGATCGGCGACGCAGTGGCCAAGGCGCTCAAGATCAAGTTGCTGGGCAACCCGATCGTCTCCAGCGACAGGCCGCCGAGCGGCAGCGTCGAGGCGTACAAGCTCATGTTGCAGGGGCATGCGCTCGTGCAGCACTACACGGAAACGGGCTTCAACCAAGGCATCTCGTTGCTCGAGCATGCGCTCAGGATCGACCCCGGCTACGCGTATGCGTGGGGCGTACTGTCCACGGCCCTGATCAACCAGGGCCAGACGGTGCTGTCCGGCGAAGCGCGCCGCCAGGCGTATGCGAAGGCGCGTCTCGCAGCGGACAAGCAGCAGGAGTTGGCGCCAGACGCAGCAGATACCTACATGGCCCGCGGTTACCTGTTGCAGAATGTCGACAAGGACCTCGTGGGTGCATTGACCGAGTTCAAGCGTGCGGCGGAACTGGCGCCGAACGACAGCAGGGCGATGGAATTTCTGGCATACGGACTCGCGAGCGCTGGGCAGTTGCAGCCGGCGATCCGCCTTTACGAAAAGGCCATCGGCACCAATCCGTTGAAGGCTCCGTGGTACGCCACGTTGTCGTCCATTTTGCTGGGGAACAGGAAGCTTGACGCCGCCGAAACGGCGGCGCGCAAGGCGCTCGAGCTGCAACCCGGATTTCCTGCAATGTACGCGAACCTGGCACAGATCGATATCCTGCGAGGCGACAGCGCAGCGGCGATTCACGATGCCGCGCTGGAGTCCGACCCGACTCTCGGTTCTTGGACCCGCGCGATGGTCCAGCAGATCAATCCGGATCGCAAGAAAGCCGATGAGGCGTTGCGCGACTACATCGCCAAATATGGTCAGGCCGAACCTTATTTCGTCGCCGACCTTTACGCGGTGCGCAAGCAACCGGACGAAATGTTCCAGTGGTTGGACTTGGCCTGGAGCCACCACGATCCGAACTTTTTCAGCCTGCTCCTCGATGCCTTCCCGCTTGCCTACAAAGATGATCCGCGTTTTGCGGCCTTGTGCAGGAAGGCTGGGCTGCCGGTTCCCGGGCAACCGTTGCCGGCCATGGCAGGCGTGACCGACCAGTAGCTATCCGGGGACTTGGGCGCTGGTGAGACGCGTGCGGCGGGGGACCCATGGGGTCGCGTTGCCCTGGGAAGCACGCAAGGACTGCCGAAGGCGGCGGTACACGATCGGCGGATGGAGCCAGTCGGCCGGCGTCGGCGCGGCTTGCAGCGGCTCGGCAGTGGTGCGCACCGATCGGTGGCGTCGCGGCGCCGGCGCAAGTCGCCACGAACCCAAAAAAGGATCCCCGTTTCCGGGGATCGATGTGCGTGGACTGGATGGACCTGCGGCTCGCGGTCAGGACGATCGCCGCCGCCGCAAGCCCGCGAACAGGCCGAGCAGCAACGTCCCCAGGCCGAACATTCCGAGTACCGAAGGTTCCGGCACGGATTCCGGATTCAGATCCAGGATCAGGCCGAACTCGTCACCGGCGCCAAGGTAGAAGTTCCGGCCGCAGTTCCGGCCGCAGTCGAACTGTGGCCCGATCCAGATGGCGTTGATGCCGAGATCGTCCAGATACGACTCGCTATAGGTGCAAAAGACCATGCCGTTTGCGTCGGGGCCCGAACAGGCCGGTTCCAGTGCCGTCAGCGTCGGCGTGCAGCTGGGATCAAGCATGGAACAGGAGGCGCCCCAAAGTCCCGCAAACGGATCCTGCTCGACCGAGAGCAGCGTGATCGTCACAGAATTCCAATTGTTGAATTGGCTGATGTCCATTTCGATCATCTGCTGCGGCAGCCGGTCGATTTGATTCGTTTCGCCGGGACTCGCGCACGCGTTGGCGCCGTCGGGCTGGCTGGCGCAGACACCCAGACCGGCGTTGCCCAGAGCGTCCTGGCCATTGGTCATGTAGACCCCATACCACCCGTTCCCGTCGTCCTCCCAGGCGCTGAGGGTCACATAGCTGGGATCCTCGATGGGGCCCGAGGTCCACACCTGGGAACCGCCGGCGGCCTGTATGCCGACGTGGATGGGGGTCGCCTTGGCGCCGAGGGAAAACAGCAGCGCACCGGAGGCAAGCGCCGCGGAAACGAGCAGGAAATTGCGCATGGCCAGCCTCGAAGATGCACGGAAAAGGTCTGCGGCGCGGTCGCCTTCGGCAGGTGCAAGGCCGGCACGACGTTCCGCAATCTGGCAGCTGTCAAGCATGGGACGTGCCTAGATCGCAAGCCGTTGAAATAAAAGATCTATCCGAGCGTCACATCCTGCGGATCGACGGTATTTGTAAGGTCTTCCGACACCCCCTGGCCGCGGGCGCGCTGGTTTTCGGGCTGCGGGGCGGCGCCACGGCTGCCCTCCGCCGCGTTCATCGATATGTAAGGTGCGTCGACGGAAACCGGGGCCAGGGAAGCGCTGCCGGTCCTGTCAAGGCAGTGCTCGCGAGGCGGCGCTGTGCGCAACCGGGGATTTCCAGCCAGCGGCGTTTTGCGTTAGCATCGATGGCGGTGCTTGCACGACCCGCGTGCTTCACGGAATGAAGCCGGCCGCGACTCCGCGGTCGAACCCCCGAGGGACCGACATGGCGGAAATCCGCGACTGCACGATCACGTTCGACGGCAAACCACTCACCGGCGCCGCCGACCAGCCGTTGATCGACTTCCTGCTCGAGCACCACATCGATCTTCCGCACATCTGCTACCTGCAGCCGCTCGGGCCGATCCAGTCCTGCGACGCCTGCTGGGTCGAGGTCGGCGGCGAACTGAAACGGGCCTGCGCGCTCAAGAGCGCCGAGGGCATGGAGATCGTCAGCGCCAGCGAGCGCGCCACGAGCGCGCGCCACGAAGGCATGGACCGCATCCTCGCCAAGCACGAGCTGTACTGCACGGTCTGCGAGAACAACACCGGCGACTGCCAGTTGCACAACACCTTCGCCGGCATGCACATGCCGATCCAGCGCTATCCGTTCACCCGCAAGCCGTACCAGAAGGACGTCTCGAGTCCGTTCTTCACCTACGATCCCGACCAGTGCATCCTGTGCGGCCGCTGCGTGGAGGCCTGCCAGAACATCGAGGTCAACGAAACCTTGAGCATCGACTGGTCGATGGAACATCCGCGGGTGCTGTGGGACGGCGGCAAGCCGATCGACGAGTCGAGCTGCGTGCAATGCGGCCACTGCGTCACGGTGTGTCCCTGCAACGCGCTGCTGGAGAAGACCATGCAGCCGGATGCGGGGCCGTTGACGTCCATGCCGCAGGCGCTCAAGCGGCCGTTGATCGACACGATCAAGGACTGGGAAAACACGATGGGCGCACCGCCGATCACCGGCATCTCGGAAATGGACATGCGCTGGCGCCAGCCCGAGATCCAGCGCACCAAGACCGTGTGCACCTATTGCGGTGTCGGCTGCAGCTTCGAGATGTGGACCCGCGACCGGCACATCCTGAAAGTCCAGCCGATGAAGGAAGCGCCGGCCAACGGGATCTCGACCTGCATCAAGGGCAAGTTCGCCTGGGACTTCGTCAACAGCGCCGAACGACTCACGACGCCGCTGATCCGCGAGAACGGCCGCTTTCGCGAAGCGAGCTGGGACGAGGCGCTGGACCTCGTCGCGCGGCGGCTGCTGGAGATCCGCGACCGGCACGGGCCGCGCAGCATCGGCTTCATCGCCTCCAGCAAGGCCAGCAACGAGGAGGCCTACCTGACCCAGAAGATCGCGCGCCTCATCATCGGCACCAACAGCGTCGACAACTCATCGCGCTATTGCCAGAGCCCGGCCACCAAGGGCCTGCAGCGCACCGTCGGCGTCGGCGCGGATTCCGGCACGATCCGCGACATCGAGAAGGCCGACGTCGTCGTGCTGGTCGGCACCAATACCGCCGAGAACCATCCCGTGATCGCCTCGCGCATCAAGCGCGCGCACAAGCTCCACGGCCAGAAGCTGATCGTCGCGGACCTGCGCAAACACGAGATGGCGACCCGCGCCGACATCTTCCTGCGCACCCGGCCGAGCACCGACCTCGCCTGGGCGTCGGCGATGTCCCGCTACATGTTCGACCACGACCTGGCCGACATGGACTTCCTGCGCCAGCGCGTCAACAACGTGGACGAGTACCGCGCCTCGCTCGAACCGTTCACGATGGAATTCGCCGAGGAAATCACCGGCGTTCCGAAACGGCAACTGATCGAGGCGGCGGAGATGATCGGCCGTGCCGAACGCGTGTGCCTGCTGTGGGCGATGGGGATCACCCAGCACGGCCACGGCGCCGACACCAGCACCGCGCTCTCGAACCTGATGCTGGTCACCGGCAACTTCGGCCGTCCCGGCACCGGCGGCTACCCGATGCGGGGCCACAACAACGTGCAGGGCGCCAGCGACTTCGGCGCGCTCAAGAACGTCTATCCGGGCTACGAAAAAGTCACCGACGAGGAGGCACGGGCGCGCTGGGCCAGGGGCTGGGGCGTCGCGCCGGAAGCCTTGTCGAACGAAGTGGGGCTCGACAATTTCGAGATGACGATGAAGGCCGGCAGCGACTTGAAGGCGATGTACATCATCGGCGAGGAAACCGCGGCTTCCGAATCCAACGCGCACGAAACGCACGAGCATTTCTCGAAGCTCGACTTCATGGTGGTCGAGGACATGTTCGTCAGCGCCACCGCCGAATTCGCCGACGTCGTCCTGCCGGCCTGCGCGAGCGTCGAAAAGGAAGGCACCTACGTCAACACCGAGCGGCGCATCCAGCGCTTCTACGAGGTGATGCCGCCGCTCGGCGACAGCCGGCCCGACTGGCGCATCCTCACCGACCTCGCCGCGCGCATGGGCCACGACTGGGGCTATACGCATCCGTCGCAGATCATGGACGAATGCGCCGGCATCTGCGAGACATTCGCCGGCGTCAATTACGAGCGGCTGGAAGGTTTCAAGTCGCTCGTCTGGCCCGTCAAGGAAGACGGCACCGACACACCGCTGCTCTATACCGACAAGTTCCACATGCCGGACGGCAGGGCGAAGCTGTATCCGCTCGAGTGGCAGCCCCCGGCCGAGGTTCCGGACGAGGAATTCGACCTGCACGTCAACAACGGCCGCCTGCTCGAACAGTTCCAGTCGATGAACCAGACCGGCAAGGGGCCGCGGATGATGTCCGAAGTGCCGCACTGGTTCATCGAGATCGGCCGCGAGCTTGCCGCCGAGCGCAGCATCGAGGACGGCACCTGGCTGCGCGTCATCTCCCGGCGCGGCGCGGTCAAGGTGCGCGCGCTGGTCACCGATCGCGTGCACGGCAACGAGTTGTACCTGCCGATCCATCACGAGAAGCCGTCGATGAACCGGCTCACCGGAAACGCGCACGACCCCGACGTCAACACACCCGCGTACAAGGAAGTCGCGGTGCGCATCGAAAAGCTCGGCGAGCGCGGCGAGTCGCCCTTGCACCGGAACAATTTCCGGTTCGGAAATCCGACCCCGCGGCCCGGACCGGAAATCGAACGCAAATGGGAACGCGACGACTACGTGCCGATCACCGAGCACGCGCCACATCCGGAGCGGATGTGATGGCCCGGCTGGAGCGAGCGCACCGGAGAGACTGGGTCATTCCCGGAGCACGACACCATGGCTGAGCCCATCCAGTACACGCCGAAGCCGCCGAAAATCGGTCCCGATGCGCATGACGAACTCGAGCGGCTGTTGCAGACGATGCACGAGCACGGCGTGCTGCGCTTCGCCAACGACCTGGTCGCCGCGAACACGCAGTGGACGCAGATCATCGTCGAGGGACTGAGCAAGGAGGGCTCGCGCAGGACCGTGCAGAACCTGTCGGTCCTGCTGATGGTGCTGTCGCGCATCGAGCCTGGCGATTTCTACAAAATGGTTTTCGCGCTGCGCGACAGCCTCGAATATCTCGCCCGCTGCGAGCCCGGCAACGACCAGCCGCAGGCGCCCGGCCTCAAGGGCACCTACCGGATGCTCAAGGACGACGCGTTGTGGCGCGGACTCACGCCGCTGCTCGGCGCGCTGAAAACATTCGGCAAAGGGCTCGAGCGCGAGGTCGAAAAGCCGATCTCGGCCTTCACCGGCAAGCCCACCGAGCGCTGATGCGCGTTTCCCGAGCGGTCGTGCGTGGCCCGGCTCGGACTATCGAAGCTCCCGCTGGCACCGACAACCCCCCACATCATCCGGGGGCGGCTGCGGCGTCATTCCTGGAAAGGCGGCCGGATCGCCGCTGCGCGGCGTTCCGGAACGCCGCCAGGTTGTTTGGGTGGCGGACGCCTTTTGGTGAAGAAATGTCATTCCCTCACAACATCAACGGATTGATGGAACCGGGTTGGTGGAGCTGAGGGGGATCGAACCCCTGACCTCTGCATTGCGAACGCAGCGCTCTCCCAGCTGAGCTACAGCCCCACACCGATTTGCTTCGGCCGCCGCCCATGCAGGGCGCCGCCACGATGGCGCATTGCGCGCCAGCGAGCCGCGTATGGTAGCCGGTATGCGAGCGCCAGCCAAGCCTCGCTCCCTCGCCCCCCAAAGGCTCCATCGTCCGGGTGAGGGGCCGGGGTGGGGGGACCAAAGGGAACACCGATGCAGCGTTCCGGACGAGCCCACAGCGTGGGCGAGATCCGGGATCCAGGTTCGTGGCGTCGGCGGAGCATGGATTCCGGGCAAAGGTTCATGCGGGACGGCACGCCAGATGGCCGCTCACCAGCGCTGCGCGCTCGGCCTGCGGCCGGCCTCTCCGTCGTGCGAAACAGCCGTTGGGGCCAAGGGGCTTGACCATCGCAACTTCCGTCGGGGAGGCTCAGACGTCGAACCCCGCTTTCCCCCTCAGTCGGGCAGAAGCGGCGCCAGCACCTCTTCCAGCAGTGCCCGCCGCCAGCCTTCCAGGCCCTCCGGCCACACCCGCGTCGTCGCGAATTCGACGACCAGGCGGCGCGGGCAGAGCAGCCCCGGGGGCAATTCGTGGCGTGCGGCGACCGCTTGCACTGCCAGGCGCATCGCGTCGATAACCTTCTTGTACTCGCCACGTGGCGCCGGCGGGATGGGCGAGAGCTCCGACAACTCCTCGGGCGTGGCCGGGGCCTGCAGCAGTGCGAACAACGCGGCGCGTTGCGGGCCGCGCAGGGCGCGCTGGCCCTTGACCCGATCGAACAGGGCCTGGGGCGTCGGCGGCAGTTGCTGCGCCAGGTTCAACGCGTGGGCGTCGTCCAGCAGCCAAGGCCGTGGCTTGTCCAGGGTGCGGGCGACTTCATCCCGCCACAGCAGGATCCGGCGCAGCCGTGCCTGCAGCTCCGGTGGCCAGTCGGACGCGGCGGGGAAGCCTTTCTGTGGCTGCGGGTCGGCGCCGCGGCGCCGGTCCGCCCGCCGCACCAGCCGTTCGCAATCCTCGGCGTGCCATTCGCGACGGCCAAGGCGCGTGAGTCTGCCGGAGAGCTTGCCATGCAACTCGGCCAGGTATGCCACGTCGAGCTCGGCGTAATCCCGCTGGCTGGCGGTGAGCGGCCTCTGCAGCCAGTCGGAGCGTGTCTCGTCCTTGCTGATCTCGATGCCGAGCAGGCCCGCCACCAGCTTCTGGTAGCTCAGCCCCGGCCCCATCCCGCACAACGCCGCCGCGATCTGGGTATCGAACAGCCGGAGCGGCACGTCGACCAGCAGCGGCGCGAGTGCCTCCATGTCCTCGCCGGCGCTGTGCATGATGCAGCAGCGGCCGGCCACCAGCGAACGCACGTCCGGCCCGGCGTCGTAGGCCAGTGGGTCCAGCAGCCAATGCTCGGCGTGGTGCGCCGCCTGCACCAACGCGAGCCTGGGGAAAAACGTGTTGCGGCGCATGAACTCCGTATCGAGTCCCACGGGGTCGCGGTCGTCGAACGTGGCCACGCGTCCAGCCTGGTCGATCCACGCTGCCGTCATCGCCCGCTACCGTGCATGATTCGGTGTTCCATTGCGCACCGCTTTGCTATCGTGAACCGCACACGATAACAGCCGGACTGCGCACCCGCATGCCGAACCCGCAATTCATCACCCGGCAACACGCGATCGGTGGCGCGATCGGCGTCTTGCTGCTGGTGTTCGCGCTGGTGTATCGCTTCTTTCCGGCGGCCCTGAAGGTCGAGCCCTCGGCGCTGCGGTCGCGTCCGGCGACGGCTACCAGTGCACCGCTGGTGGCCCGCCAGCCGCCACGGAAGCTGACCCCCGCGGAATCCGAACTCAACGCCGGGCCGCCGATTTCGCTCGCACCGACGAAGGTGATCGCTGCGCGGGCACGCGAAGGTACGCTGGGCGCGCAGGTCGGCACAGGCAAGGCCGCGCAACTGCTGGAGCGCGCCGGGGCGGCGGCGGCGAGCGGCAACCTCGCGGGCCCCGGGGACGACACGGCGCTTGCGCTGGTGCTGCAGGCGGTGCACGAGGCGCCGGACGATTCCCACGTCAAGAAGGCGGTGTCGCTGCTGCACGCGCGTCTGGTCGCGGACGCGCAACAATCGCTCGCGGCCGGCGACGCCGAGGCGGCGCGAACCAACCTCGAAGCGCTCAAGCGGCTGCCCGGGTCCGGCACCGACGTCGCCGCGCTGGCGGACCGGATCGACGCCGCGGCGAAGGTCCAGCCTTTGCTCGAACAGGCGTCGAACCTGGTGCAGCAGGGCAAGCTCGAAGGCCCGGGCGACGGCACCGCGCTCGCGGTGTACCGCAAGGTCCTGGCGCTCGATCCGGAAAACGTGGTCGCGCGGCAGGGCCTGCAGCGCGTGCAGCAGGCGTCGCTCGACCGCGCCTTGACGGCCGCCGCGCAGAGCGAGGACGCCAAGGCCGATGCCGCGCTGGCGGACGCGGCGGCGATCCTGCCGTCTTCGCGCGCGCTGGCGGACACCCGTGCCCGCATCGCGGCGATGCGGTCGGGCCGTGCCGACAACCTGATGGCGCAGGCCAGGTCCGCGCTCGATGCCGGCAACATCGACCTGGCCCAGCGGCTCGCCGAGCAGGCGGCCGGCCTGGGTGCCTCGGCGGATGGATTCCTGGCGCGACTGAAGAACGCGCGCGAGTACGCCAGCTACCATCCCGGGCAGGTGTTTTCGGATCACTTCCTGGACATCGTCGGGCAGTCACCGGCGATGGTCGTGATCCCGCGGGGCAGTTTCCTTATGGGCGCGTCCGGCAGCGGTGCCAGTGCCGAGCAGCCGCAGCACGAAGTGACCCTTGCCACCGGCTTTGCGATGGCGCGCACGGAGGTGACCGTCGCCGAGTTCCGTGCCTTCGTGCGCTCCTCCGGGTACGTGCCCGACTCGGACCGGCTCGGCGGTTCATCGGTGTACGACGAGACCAACGGCCGCATGCAGCAACGCGCCGGCGCCGACTGGCAGGACGACTATGCCGGCAAGCGCGCCAAGGGTTCGGATCCGGTGGTCAATGTGTCCTGGAACGACGCACACGCCTACGCGGCGTGGCTGTCCCGGCACACCGGCAAGGAGTATCGGCTGCCCACGGAATCCGAATATGAATATGCCGAACGGGCCGGCACCACCTCGAGGTACTGGTGGGGCGATGGCGCGCCAACGGCCCTGGTCGAGAACCTCACCGGCAGCGGCGACCGGTCGCCTGCGCACCGGAGCTGGGCGAACGCCTTCAAGGGCTACAACGATGGATACTGGGGACCGGCGCCGGTGATGAGCTTCCGGGCCAACCCATTCGGCTTGTACGACATGAGCGGCAACGTGTCGGAGTGGGTGGCCGATTGCTGGCACGAAAACTACGTACGCGCCCCCAACGACGGCAGCGCCTGGGTCAACCCGGGCTGCAGCGAACGCGTGATCCGCGGTGGCTCGTGGGGCAGCGCACCCGACCAGGACCGCTCGTCGTTCCGGCAAGGCGCGGCGGCGGACGCGCGCAGCGGGCGCGTGGGCTTCCGTGTCGTGCGGAACTTGTGACGGACGCAGGGAGCCGGGGGAGCAGCGGTGCTGGATGCGGCGTCTGGAGGAACCTTCGATGAAGGTTCCCTCAGCAGCAGGCTGAGAGTGCCGACCGCAGTGAACCCAGGTAGCCGGCCCCGAACAGGTTCACGTGGTTCAACAAGTGGTACAGGTTGTAGACGGGGGCGCGCTGGCGCCAGTCCGGGTGCAGCGACGCGCGTTCGGCATAAGCCCGGAAGAACGCGTCGGGCGGCGATCCGAACAGCGTCAGCATCGCGAGCTCCGCCTCGGCCCAGCCGTGATGCACCGCGCCTGCGTCGATCAGTGCGGGCGATCCGTCGCCGCAGACGTGCAGGTTTCCCAGCCAGAGGTCGCCGTGCAGCAATACCGGTGGCCGGTCGGGCACGAGGTGGCGAAGCCGCCTGCAAACGGAATCGATCGCATCGGCGTCGCGCCCGTCGATCAGGCCGCGATCGCGGGCAAGGCGCATCTGCGGCAGCAGGCGGCGCTCGGCGAAAAAGCGGCAGCCGTCTTCGTCCGGCGTGTTGTCCTGCGGCGAATCGCCGCAGAATCCACCGTGGGTGAAGCCGAATTGCCCGCCGCGGCGGGCGTGCTGTCGGGCGAGGCCGGAGCCGGCGCGGACCCAGTAATCCGCAGCAGGCGTGCCTTGGCCGAGGTCTTCGAGGATGATGCGGTCGGCGTCGACCTCGAACACGTCCGGTACGCGCAGGCCGCCCGCATCGCGCAGCAACCGCAGGCCGCGTGCCTCCGCCTCGAAGAACCCCGCCGGTGCCCCAACGCGGCGCTTGGTGATCACGCCGCGACGGTCGCGCTCGATCATGGGTGGCTTGCCGGCTGCCGCGGTGCACCCGCGCGGCTCGAGCGGAAATGCAGGCATGGCTGCACAAAACCCATGCGGTGCCGCGGTGCGCAGAATATTCCCGTGCACCTCGGCACGAACGTCAGTGGCGGCGCTGCCACATGCAGACGCGCTTGTCGCCCTGGTCGGAAGCAACGACCTTGCAGACCTTCTTCTCGGCGTGCGGGTCCGGGAAGTCGGCCGGAACCGATTCTGGCGCCGGCTGCGGAGATTGCGCCTGGTAGGGAGTCGGGCCCGGAGAGGGTAGCCGGGGGCGCGGCCCAGGCGTGGTCGCGCACGCGCTGCAGGCCGCGCAAAGCGCGACCAATGACATGACCTTCGAAGCCTTGCCCGTCACGCACCATCCGCTTCACGAGCCAACCTCCGCAGCGTAACACTTGCAGGGACCCGTGGTGCATGGTGCCGAAGGTGGGACTCGAACCCACACGCTTTTAAGGGCGGCGGATTTTGAGTCCGCTGCGTCTACCGATTCCGCCACTTCGGCAAGGGGCCGCAGTATGAGGCAGCACGGTGCCGATGCCAAGCATTGCCGGACACTCGTGCCCCGCGCATGAACGTGCGGCAACCGGTGGCGACGGAGGGCATGATCGCGAGATTCGTTTCCAGGCAATTCATGGGTGGTTTCGCATCATGTCCAGGCGGTGGCTCGCGCAGGCGTTCCATCGCGCCACGCAACCAGAACAAGGAGTGTTGCATGCGATCCCTCAATCTCGTTTTCATCGGGCTCGCCGCGATCGGGATGTCCGCCGGCGCCCTTGCGCAGAACGCGCCCACCCAGAATCCGCCGACCCAGCCGGCGACGCAGACCGGCAGCAAGCCCTCGGGCCAGCTCGGCAACTCCGGTGGCGGCCTGGGCACGGGCATGACGCCACGCGAAGCGCAAATGGCGTTCGGGAACATGGATGCCAACCACGATGGCTTCCTCGACCGTTCCGAATTCATGCACAACGGCGACAGCGGGCAGCGCTTCGCCGGTTGCGACATGAACCGCGACGGCAAGCTTTCCGAAGCCGAATACGTGCAGTGTTCGCAGCGCCCGGCGACGACCGAAGACCACGACCACTGACGGTGCGCCGTGCGCGGCGGCGCTAGCTAGTCCAGGGTCAGGCTGCGCTCGCCGCGCGCATACCATTCGCCGCCGATCGGCTCGAATACCGAGCAGTGCGTCATGCGGTCCTGGTAAACGTGGACGCTGATCGCGAGTTCGTGATCGCTGGCGTTGCAGATGGTGTGGTGCTCGTGCGGGGGAATAAGGCTGCCCGCCGAGCCCGCACCGGCACGGATCGCGCCAGCGGCCACGAAGCGGTAGCGTGCCTCGTCATGGTCGCGCAATTCGTACTGCACCACGTCCAGCGCGCCCTGCCACACGCCCTCGACGCACCACATGCCGGCGTGGTCGTGGATCGGCGTGCCCTGGCCGGGGCTCCAGGTCATCGCGACCACGCAGTAGCCGTGCTCGGGGCTGCAATAGAGCTCGCGGCGCGCATAGTGCCCATCGCAGCCCTCGAACACGAAGCCGGGCAGGTGTACCTCGCCGGAATGGATCGCATCGCACAGCGCCGAGCGCAGTCCGCGCACGGTCGCCGTGGTGTCCGGCGCCTGCACGGCAGCGTCGAACGCTCGGATCATCCGGTCGCGGCCGGGAAAGTCGATGCCCATGGCCCAAGCTTATATCGGTCCCGTACGCGAGTGAAAGCCGGGGTGCCTAAAGGGTCGCCATGAATGCGCCGATCGCGGCGCCGAAGCGGCCGGTGTCGACGAGGAAGGCATCGTGTCCCTGGGGCGAATCCAGGCCGACGAACGTGGTCTCGGTCCCCGTTGCGGTGAGGTCTTCGGCGAGTTGCTGCTGCTGTTCCAGCGGAAACAGGATGTCGGTTTCGACCCCGATCACCAGCGCCCGCTCCAGTTTCATTTTCGCGAGCGCGTTGCGCACCGCGGTGGAGGGATCGGGGGCGCCGCCGTACTCGGCGAGGTCGAACCAGTCCGAAGCCCGCGAAAGATACAAGTAGCAGTTGGGATCGAACGAGCGGGTGAACCGGCGCGCGTGCGCGTTGAGATACGACTCGATCTGGAACTCGGCACCGAAGGGGTCGTCCTCGCGGTCGCCGGGATCGAGCCGGATCCGGCCGAAGCGGCCGCGCCATTCCAGCGACGAGCGGTAGGTGATGACGCCCAGTTTGCGCGCAATGTTCATCCCGGTTTCGGGATAGTGGTCGTCGTCGTAACGGCCTTCGTTCCAGTTCGGATCGAGCCGGATCGCCTCGCGCTGCAGCGAGCGGATCGCGATCGCGAAGGGTTGCGCGCGGGGCGCGGTACACACGCTGACGTGGGCGCGCGCGAAACCCGGATGGTGCGCCAGGCAACCGAGCGCCGACATGCCGCCCATGGAGCAGCCCACCAGCGCCGCAAGCCGATCGACGCCGAGGCCGCGGATGAGTTCGTATCCGGCGTTGCCGATGTCTTCCAGCGACAAGTCGGGGAAGTCGAGGCGCCAGGGTTCGCCGGTGGCTGGATTGGGCGAGGCAGGTCCACTCGAGCCCTTGCAGCTCCCCAGCGAATTCATGCAGACGACGAACCAGCGGTTGCTGTCGATCGCCTTGCCGGGACCCACGATGTCTTCCCACCAGCCGGGGGAGTCGTCGATCGCATTGCGCGCCGCGTGCGCGCTCGGGGAGAGGCCCGTCAGGATCAGGACCGCGTTGTCGCGTGCCGCGTTCAACGTGCCCCAGGTTTCATAGGCCACTTGCGCGCCGCGCAGTTCGCCGCCGCGCTTCATCTCGAACGGCGAGGGCAGGGCAAAGTACTGGCGGGCGTCGGCCATGGCGGATCGTCGGCAAGCAGAATCCGCAAGGGTAGCGAACGCGCGCGGAGCGGCCAAGCGGCGCATGGACTCGCGAGCGCTTCTTCCCCTCCGCTTGCGAAGGGCGGAGTGAAGCGAACGCGCACGAAGCGCGAGAGGGGGATGGCTCTGCTGTCGCGGTGCGGCATCCCCCGGCGCCAAAGTGCCGACCCCTTCCTGCGGAAGGGGGTAACCGCGCTGGAGAGCCCGAGTCAGTCCACCTTGTCGATCGTCAACGCGACCGGGGCGTGCGAATTGGTGGCGACCTCCACCGGTGCCGATTCCAGGTCCCCCGCCTGCGGACTTGCGTTGCCGGACTTGCTGATGCGGGCCGCCACCTGCACTTGCGCGAACTTCGACAGCGTCAGTGCGGGTGTCATCGCCATCGCATCGGTCAAAGTGACGCTCGCCGGCAACTGCGAGACCTTCAGGCGCGCGACCGCCAGCGGCATGGGCGGTCCATCGACCGCGCGTGCGAACACGAACAAGGTATCGCCGGGCTGCACCTTCGACGCGAGGTCGGGGGCGAGTTTCACGGACACCGTGAGCGCGATCTTGCCGGTAGCCGCCGCCGATGAAGCGGCAGGAGCGGGATCGGCCGTTGCAAGCCCGGTCGCCCGGGCGCCGCCGCCCGCGCGTGCTTCGGCTGCAGCCAGCTCCTGCTGCACCGCGTCTGCGACCTTCGAGCCCGGTTGCAGCAGCGGCAGCAAGATCCTCCACTGCGCGGCCGCATCCTCATATCGGCCGCGCTGGAAATCGCTGATGCCGAGCAGCCACAACGCGCGCTGGTGGCCGGGATCGATCTGGAGGGCGCGCTGCAACTTGTCGCGCGAAGCGTCGTCGATCCGGTGCGTGGGACTGGTTTCGGCCCTGGCTTCTGCCCACGCCACCATCGCATCGGGATCGTCGGGCTTCAGTTTCATCAAGTGATTCAATGCATCCAGCGCCTGTTGCGGCTGGCCCATCGCGGCATACGCCTGCGCGAGCAGCGCCCAGCCCTGTGCGTCGCCAGGCTTCTTCGCCAGGCTCGCCTGCAGTTGCGCGGTGGCCGCGGCCAGGTCGGCACGATTGTCCGGCATGGCCGGTTGCAGCGCCTGAGGCGTGCCGATCGCGAGATACATCGCCAGCACCGCGGGCGGCACGGCCAGTGCCAGCAGCAGGGCGAGCAGGAACGGCGCGCGCGGACGGCCTTCGCGGCGCGCGCTGCGCAGCATCGGCACCAGCACGCAGGCGAGGGCGACCACCACCATGAGGGCGGCGATGATGAGAAAGCGCGTGGTCACCAATCGTCTCCGGGGTCCTCAGAAATGCTGCCGGCGGGCCGCGTGCGCCGGCGCAGCAACACGATCACCACGACGCCGCCCGCGAGCAGGATCGCGGGTGTGCCGAACCACAGCGCGATGGTGCTGGGGGCGAGCGGCGGGTCGTACAGGATGAAGGTGGAATAGCGCGCCACCAGCCAGTCCTTGATTTCCTTGTCGCTCTTGCCCTGCTGCATCATGTCGAAGATCTGCCGCCGCAACTGCTTGGCGAAGTCGGCGTTCGATGCCAGCAGGCTTTCGTCCTGGCAAACCATGCAGCGCAGTTCGCTGGTCAGGTGCTGGAAGCGTTCGCGCTGGGCGGTGCTCTGGAACGGCAACGGATCGATCGCGAACGCGCCGGTGCTGAACGCGAGCGCGAACGCCACAGCCGCGGCGGTCATCACGTGTCGAATGCGCCGAAGCCGGTTCCTTCCTTCTCCGTTCCAGACGAACGAGGGTTCGGTTTTGCTCCCCTCTCCCGTCGGGAGCGGGGTCGGGGGTGAGAGTGAGGAGGCGCGCTTGCGTGATGCCGGGGGCATCACGCGCGGCTCCGAACGGGCGGCCAGGGATGGCCGCACCGGCGCCCCGCACCATGGACGGTTATCCGCGCGGCGCGTACCCTCACCCGCCCCTTCGGGGCACCCTCTCCCCGGGGGAGAGGGATAGAGCATGACCAGCAGGCGCTTCATGTGCCCTGGTCCTCGAGTTCGCGGATCCGGGGCTCGAGCTCCGTGGCGATCACCTCGGGTGTCAGCGGCCCGATGTGCTTGTAGCGGATGATGCCCCTGGCATCGATCAGGTAGGTTTCGGGCGCGCCGTACACGCCGAAGTCGATGGCGGTGTCGCCGGACCGGTCGGCGATCACCTCATGGTACGGATTGCCGTGGCGCTGCAGCCACGCACGCGCATCCTGGGGCGCGTCCTTGTAGTCGTAGCCGATCAGCGGAATCCCGAACTTGTCGCGGTACGCCATCAGCACCGGATGTTCGTCACCGCAGGCGAAGCACCAGCTCGCGAACACGTTGATGAGATACGGCTTGCCGAGGAGATCGACCTTGCTGACGAAGTGCGTCGGCTGCTCGAGCTTCGGCAACCGGAACGCGGGCGCCGGCTTGTCGATCAGCGGACTCGGCACGAAGCGCGCGTCGTGGGTCTGGTTCCACACGAGTCCCACCACGAAGAACGCCACGAGCGCCGCGAACACGATCAGCGGCACGAAGCGGCCGATGGGTCGCCGCGCTACCTCGTTCATGCTTCGCCTTCCGCCAGCTTGGGTGGCACGAGGGGTTCGGGCGTGGCACGCACGGTTTCGGGTTCGACCGCGCGACGCAGGCGGAAGCGCTTGTCCAGCACCACGGTGAAACCGCCCAGCATCATCAGAACGCCGCCGCCCCAGATCCAGCGGACGAACGGCTTGTCGTACACGCGCAGCGACCACGCGCCGTTGCCGATCGAATCACCGAGCGACACGTAAAGGTCGCGGAACACCCCGGCCCGGATCGCGGCCTCCGTCTGGACCTGCCCGCCGGCATAGGTGCGCTTCTGCGGATGCAGCGTCACGATGTGTTTGCCGTTGCGGGTGATCACCACCGTGCCCTGTTGCGCGCGGTAGTTCGGCCCTTGGGTTTCGGCGACGCCATTGAAATGGAAATCGTAGGCGCCGACTTCGACGCTGGAACCCGGCTTCATGCTGACGTCCTGCTCGACGCTCATCGAACGGGTCAGGATGGCGCCCGCGATGAACACGCCGATGCCGAAGTGCGCCAGCATCATGCCGAGCATTTCGAACGGATAGCGCTTGCCGCGCGGTGCCTCGCGCCAGCGCTTGATCGCGAACAGCGCGACACCCGCCATCACCCACACGGCGGCGGTGATGCCCAGCAGTTCGTAGAAGCTGCGCGCGCCGAGCACGAAGCCGATGATGCCGGCTGCAATCGCGAGCGCGACGATCCGGATCAATGCATTGCGCCAGACCCTGAGGTCGGCCTTGCCCCAGCGCGACAGCGGCCCGAACGGCAGCGCCAGCACCAGCGGCGTCATCAGCAGCAGGAACAGCGGTCCGAAGTAGGGCGGCCCGACCGAGATGCGGCCGATGTCCAGCGCCTCGCCCACCAGCGGGTAGAGGGTGCCGAGCAGCACCATCGCGCAGGCGACCGTGAGCATCAGGTTGCCGATCACCATCATGGTCTCGCGCGAGGCGAGCGCGAACGACCTGCCGCCGGTGACCTTCGGCGCGCGCAACGCGTACAACAGCAGCGAGCCGCCGACCACCACCGCGAGATAGACGAGGATGAAGACGCCGCGCGCCGGCGCGAACGCGAACGCGTGCACGCTGGTGAGCAGGCCCGAGCGCACCAGGAACGTGCCGAGCAGCGAGAACGCGAATCCGAAGATCGACAGCAGCAGCGTCCACGCGCGCAGGCCGTCGCGCTTGTCGGTGATCGCCTGCGCGTGGATCAGTGCGGCGCCGATCAGCCACGGCATGAACGAAGCGTTCTCGACCGGATCCCAGAACCACCAGCCGCCCCAGCCGAGTTCGTAGTACGCCCACGCACTGCCGGCGACGATCCCGAGCGTCAGGAAGCCCCACGCGACGTTGGTCCACGGCCGCGCCCAGCGCACCCAGGTGGATTTCAGTTCACCGCCCAGGAGCGAAGCGATCGCGAACGAGAATGCGACGCTGAAACCGACGTAGCCCATGTAGAGCATGGGCGGATGGAACACGAGCCCGGGATCCTGCAGTACCGGGTTCAGGTCCGCGCCGTTCGGCGGCACCGGGAACAGCCGCAGGAACGGGTTGGAGGTCGTGATCATGTACAGCAGGAACCCGAAGGCGACGAACCCGAGTACCCCGATCACGCGCGAGAAGAATGCTTTCGGGAGCTTGCCGCCGAGCGCGACCATCGCCACGGTCCAGAGGTTCAGGATCAGCATCCACAGCAGCAGCGAGCCCTCGTGCGCGCCCCACACGCCCGACAGCTTGTAGTACCAGGGCAGTGAGAGGTTCGAGTTCTGCGCGACATAGGCGACCGAGAAGTCGTTGGTCCAGAACGACCACGCGAGGATGCCGAACGCGAGGGCCACGAACACGAATTGACCGATCGCAAGACTGGGTGCGGTCGCCATCAACGGCTTGCTGCCGCGCCATGCGCCGATGATCGGCAACAGGCATTGCAGGCCGCTCAACAGCAGCGCGAGGATCAGCGCGACTTGGCCGAGTTCGGGGTTCATTGGAAATGCCGGGACCGCGGACCGGGAACCCGGGACCGGCTTGCGTGGTTCGGGGAATCTCTCATGGCGCCAGACGTGCCTGTTCGGGATGCGTGTTTGAAATCAAGCCAATGGCTGCGGCGCGTGCCGCATGCCTGAAACCGGGGCGGGCGCATGGTCCGTGCCCGCGACTCATGGTGCACCGCCCGGCAGCTTTCCGGTCTGCGGTCCCCGGTCCCCGGCCCCAGTCCCGCCGGTCCCGCTCTTCGGGATGCGGTGCTCTTCCTTCGCCTTGGCGATCGCCTGCTCGACCTGTGGCGGCATGTAAGTCGCGTCGTGCTTGGCGAGCACCTTGGTCGCCACGAACCTTCCATCGACCATCGTGCCGGTGGTGATGGTGCTCTGGCCGACCCGGAACAGGTCGGGAAGGATGCCCGTGTAGCTCACGGGAATGCTCTTGAAGCGATCGGTGATCACGAAGTCGGTGGTCAGCGTATCCGGCACGCGGTGCACGCTGCCTTCCTCGACGATGCCGCCGAGGCGGAACGGGTGCCCGGCCGGCGCCTTGCCGGCATCGACTTCGCTCGGCGAGTACAGGTAGGTCACGTTCCGCTGCAACGCGAACACCGACAGGGTGGTCGCGATTCCTACGGCGCCGAGGATCAGCAGCGCGACGATCAGCCGCCGCTTGCGGACCGGGTTCATGTCGACGCCTCCGCGCGGGCCGCGCGCGTGTTGCGGATGCGCTCGCGCGCGATCCGACCGCGCAGTTCGCGCGACAGCCGGCGGCGGCGCAGCGCAGGCGCGAACCAGTCCCACGCGAGCACCGCAAAGAACACCGCGTATGCCGGCCACACATACACGGCGTACCCGCCCATCGCAAGCCATTGAGCCATATCAGGTAGGTGCTCCCGTCGTCTGTGCGGATTGTCCGTCGACCAGTTCGCGCACCCACTGCTTGCCGCCCTCGAGCGAAAGCAGCCCGGTGCGCGCGCGGCCCAGGATGCTGGCGAAGAAGTACAGGTGCGTGGCGAGCGCCATCACCAGCAGCGGCCACAGCATCGAGGGCGCGATCGACGACTGGCCGAGGTTCATCCAGTCGACCGTCGAGCCCTGGTGCAGGGTGTTCCACCATTGCACCGAGTAGTGCACGATCGGCAGGTTCACGATGCCGACCAGCGCCAGCAGCGAGGCCGCGCGCGCGCCGCGGCGGCGATCCTCGAAGGCGTGGTACAGGCCGATCACCCCGAGGTACAGGAAGAACAGCACCAGTTCCGAAGTCAGGCGCGCGTCCCAGGTCCACCACGTGCCCCACATCGGCTTGCCCCACAACGAGCCGGTGGCGAGGGTGATCAGGGTGAATGCGGCGCCGGCCGGCGCGCACTCCATCGCGATCACTTCGGCCAGCTTGACCCGCCAGACCAGTGCCACGAGACCGGCTACCGCCATGCAGGCATAGACGAACAGGCTCATCCATGCGCTGGGCACGTGGATGAAGATGATCCGGTAGGCATCGCCCTGTTGGTAATCCGGCGGCGCCAGCACCAGCCCGCCGAACAGGCCGATCGCCCCGGCCGCCAGCGCGGCCCCCATCAGCCAGGGGCGCAGCGCACCGGCGAAGCGGTAGAAGGTCGGCGGCGAGCCGAGCCGGTGCATCCAGTGGGGGAGGTAACTGCGGGACATAGTCTGCAAAACACCTGTCAGCCGGCGACTGTGCCACCGCGGCGGGGAACCTTCCGCGGGGCCCGCTCCCGGCCGGTCGCGAAACCACCATTGGACCGAGGCGCCGCCATTGGGCCGCGCGGCGACAACCGGCGCCCCGGGCGCGCCGGGCCGCCTTTCCATGTCGATGTTGCCGGAACGGTCGTCATCACGCTTCAACCGCGATCCGCAGTGCCGCCGCACACGCGAGCGGCGCCAGCACGATCGCCAACACCAGCGCCGCCGCCAGCCACGACAATGGGGCCAGGTACGGCATGCCGGACTGTGCCGCAGCGACGGCGCCCGCGGCGAAGATCACCACCGGGACCGCCAGAGGCAGCAGCATCAATGCGAGAAGGATACCAGAGCCGCGCGCCCCGGCCGTCAGTGCCGACAGCACGGCGCCCAGCAGCGCCAGCAGCGGCGTCGCCAGCAGCAGCGCCAGCAGCAGGACGGGCAGGACGTCGGCGGGCAGATCGAGCAGGGCTCCCAGCAGTGGCATCACGATGAGCAAGGGTAGGACGGTGGTGAGCCAGTGGGCGATGACGCGGGTCAAGGCCAGCAGCGCGAGCGGTTGCGGCGCCAGCAGCCACTGCTCGAGGGTGCCGTCCTCGAGGTCGTGCCGGAACATCGATTCCAGCGCCGGCAGCATCGCCAGCACCACGATCACCAGCAGCACGCCGCCCGCGATCCGGCCCAGCAGTTGCGGGTCGGGACCGAGCGCGAACGGGAACAGCGCAGTCACGATCACCGCGTACAGGAGCGGCAGGAACAGCTCGCCACGACGGCGCCACGCCAGCAGGAAATCCCGGCGCAACAGTGCACCGCAGGCGCGCCAAGCGCCTGCCATCCGCGCTTGCGCCTCCCGGGCGACAGGCTTCTGTTCGGCGACGGACCGGGCGGCGGCAATCATCGTTCACGCGGCCAGTCGGATGTGCCGCGCCTGCGGATCGGCGAAGCGCACGGCGCCGTGGCTGGTGACGAGTGCCGCGCCACCGAGCGCGCAGTGCCCGGCGATCAGGGCATTGACCAGCTCGATGCCGTGCCGGTCGAGGTTGGCGTAGGGTTCGTCCAGCAGCCACAGATCACCCGGCAGCAACAACAGCCGGGCGAGTCCGACGCGCTTCTTCTGGCCGGCCGAAAGGCTGCGCAGGGGCTCGTCGATCCAGGCTTCGATGCCGACCGCGGCCAGCACCGATTCGACCGTCGCTCCGGTGCGCGTGCCGTACAGGCCGGTCAGGAACGCGAGGTTCTCGCGCGGGCTGAGGGATTCGCTCATGCCCAGCCGATGCCCCAGCAGCAGCACCCGTCCGTTGCGGCTGTCGCGTGAGGCGGGCGTGCCGTCGAAACGGATTTCGCCTTCGCCCGGCAGCATGCCCGCGAGCACCCGCAGCAGCGTGGTCTTGCCCGATCCATTGTCGCCTTCGACCAGCAACGTTTCGCCGCGGTCGACGCTGAAATCCAGGGGGCCGAACACGGGCTCGTCGTTGCGCGCGAACGCAATACGATGCGCCGCCAGCAGCGGCACGGCGGGGGAAGCGGAAAGGTTCATGATTGCAACCGTGTATTCTCGTGGACGCCGCTGGCGGTGTCCATGACCGACCGTTGGTTTTCCGACCGGCGCAGGTGGTATTCCGACGGGCGCAGGAAGGATCGTGCCCCGGTCGGATCGGACGCGTCCTGCTTCAGACCAGCACGCGCAGCTCGGCGACCCCGGTGCCGGTGCCGCGGACGATGCCGAGCTGGCCGAAAGCGCGGCCCAGTGCATCGAGCTCACCGAAAGCGATTCCGGGGACGAACAGGCTGGGTTCCCGCCAGTCGTTGGGACCTACGCCGACGCCGAAAACGCAACGGTGGCCATTGTCCCTGAGCTGGTCGCGCAGGCGACGCAGGCGGGCCCGGTTGTCAACCGCAGGCAGCCGCACCCCGGCCGGATTCCAGGCCGTGATGTAGCCCCAGGGATCCCCGGCGCGCTCCAGCAGCGCCAGCAGCGGGGCCGGCAGCGGTTCGCCGCAGCGGATGACCACGTAGCCGCCCCATGGGGTACGCACGCGATACTCGGTTTCGGTCCATGCGCGATGGATCGATTCGGGCAAGGGCATACGGTCAGCCGGAAGACGCCAGCAGCGGCAGGTCTGCGCGTGCGCGTGCCGCAGCCGCGTCGAGATCGATCCCCTCGATGCTTTCGTGCCCCGCCAGGATCGTTTCCATCAACGCGGTCTGCTGCCGGTCGCGCGCAACGCAGGTCGCGTAGGGTAGCGTCGTGAAGCTCACCATTCTGTAACGGGACATGAACCGGTCCGGCACCCGCCGGGTGAGGGCGGCGGCCAGCTCCCGCTTCAGGAGGTAGCGCGGGTCGGCGACGCCGTCGCGCATTTCGACGTAATTCGCGAGCGACATCGCCGCGATCGCATCGGCATTCGGCTTGCGGCGGGCCTCGAAGTCCGCGAACACGCCGCCGGGACCGCCCGGCTGCGCCGCGAGCAGGCCCGCCAGTGCGGCGGCATCCTCGAAGCCCGCGTTCATCCCCTGGCCGTGGAACGGCACGATCGCGTGCGCCGCGTCGCCCAGCAGCAGTGCACGGCCGTCCAGATGCCAGCGGTCCAGGTACAGCGTTGCCAGTTGCCCGAGTGGATGCGCGGACCAATCCGCGTCGAAGGTCGGCATCAATGCGAGCGCGTCGGCGAACTGCTCCTCGAAAAACGCGCGCGCGGCGGCGGTGTCCGGCAGCGTCGCAAAGCTCGGAAACGCCCCCTCGCCCGGCAGGAACAGCGTGACCGTGAAATTGCCTTCGGTGTTGGGCAATGCGATGCACATGTAGTGACCGCGTGGCCAGATGTGCAAGGCGTTGGGCTCGATCGCAAAGCCGGGTGCCGGCGCCGGCGGAGCGAGCGGCGGAATCTCCAGTTCCTTGTAACCATGGCCCAGCGGTTCGACGCGCTCACCGAGGTCCGTGCTCCTGGACATCGCCATCCGCAGCGCCGAACCCGCACCGTCGCAGCCCAGCAGCAGCCCCGCGGCGTGTTGCCGCGGCGTGCCATCGAGGCCGGCAAGCGTGATGGTGTTGCTGTCGAAATCGACGCCTGCGAGCCCGGCCCCGAAGTGCAACGTCGCGCCCGCCCGCTCGGCGGCATCGAGCAGCAGGACGTTCAGGCCGCTCCGCGATACCGAACGGATCACCTCGGAATCATCCAGCCCGTACCGCTGCAGGTTGGTCGAACCATCCGTCGCGTGCACCATCCGCCCGCGCATCATCACCGCCTGCGCGAGCACCGCATCGGCGAGCCCCGCCTGGCGCAACGCGTCGAGGCCACGCTCCGCGAGCGCGAGGTTGATGGAGCGTCCGCCCAGGAATCCGTGGACCCGTGGATCCGGCCGGCGTTCGAACACCTCCACCTCGAAGCCGCGCTGCGCAAGCAGCGTCGCCAGCAGCGAACCGACCAGACCAGCGCCGATGATGGTGCACCTGGAGCTTGTTGCAGGATGCGTCATGTCCACTTCAACCGGTCAACCGCAAAAGTCGCCATCGGTGTCCAGCCTGCCATCGCTTTTGCGCGGCATGAGAAACGCACTTTCGGCGTGACGATGCCCGGCCACGAATACGCGGCCGTTCGGCTTTGCATGGATCGGAAAACCGCACCTGCCCCGGGGTTGCCAGGATTGCCCCACAACTTCGCTTGCCAGTTCATTCGCATTGGTACTGTAGATGGTATTGCACTGTCACGACCTTGCCGTCGTCAGCCTTGTGCGCGCCAGGCCCGCACGGCTTCCGCATAGCGCAAGCAGTCGGCGAAGGTGTTGTAGAGCGGCGTCGGCGCGACCCGCATCACGTCGGGTTCACGCCAGTCGCCGAGCACGCCACGGGCGAGCAGGTGGTCGAAGAGCGATTTGCCGCCGTCGCGACCGGCGCGCACGCGCACCGAGAGCTGCGCGCCCCGCCGCTCGGGTTCGGCGGGCGTGAGGACTTCCAGCACGTCGCCGAGTTGCGTTTCGATCAGCCAGGCGAGGTAGGCGGTCAGGCGCCTCGATTTGCCACGCAGGTTCGCGATGCCCGCGCGCCTGAATAGTTCCAGCGAAACCCGCAGCGGGGCGAGTGCCAGGATCGGCGGGTTGGACAACTGCCAGGCGTCCGCGCCGGCCGCCGGCTCGAATTCAGGACGCATCTCGAAGCGGGTACTCTCCTTGCGGCCCCACCAGCCTTCGAAGCGTGGCAGGTCGGCGTGCGCGTGCCGCGCATGCACGAATGCACCAGCCACCGCGCCAGGTCCGGAATTCAGGTACTTGTAGGAACACCATGCCGCGAAGTCGCAGCCGCTGTCGTGCAGATGCAGGTCGATGTTGCCCGCGGCGTGCGCGCAGTCGAACCCGACGACGCAGCCCTGCGCGTGCGCCAGCCTGGTGATGGCGGCAAGGTCGAACGCCTGCCCGGTGAGGTACTGCACGCCCGGCAGCAGCACCAGCGCGACGCGTCGGCCGTGTTCCGCCAATGCGCGTTCGATTGCCTCCGCCGAAATCGCGCCGCCGGGCTCGTCGCCGTCCAGTTCGACCAGCGCCTCGCGCAGGTCGTAGCCGTGGAAGCGGATCTGGGAGGCGGCGAGGTCGCGGTCCGAAGGAAAGGCATGGCGTTCGATCAGGATCGCGTGCCGCTCGTCCGTCGGGCGGTAGAAACTCACCAGCAACAGGTGCAGGTTCACCGTCAGCGAATTCATCGCGACGACCTCGCCGGGTTCGGCGCCGACGAGCGCCGCCAGGTCGGCGCGCACCTCGCGGTGATACGGCAGCCACGGGTGTCGCGCGTGCAGGTGCCCCTCGACGGCCAATCGCGCCCAGTCGTCCAGCTCATCCAGCAGTGCCTGGCGGACGCCGCGTGGTTGCAGCCCCAGCGAATTGCCGACCAGGTACGTCTGTTCGCCGTCACCGTGCGGCGGGATCAGGAACTCTTCGCGGAACCCCCGCAGCGGATCGCCAGCGTCCTGCGTGCGCGCCCAATCGATGTCGGCGCGGAAATCTTCGTTTGCGATCATCGGCAGAACCTTTGGCGTGTCTGACTGGTGCGATGCCCTGCATTGGTCGCTCTCCCGCCGGGAGAGGCGGCCCCGCAGGGGCGGACGATGGTTCGGGACACGCGTAACCGATTCGAATGCGAACCACCATGTGGATGCGCGAATGCGTACCTCATCCGGCGCTGCGTGCCACCTTCTCCGGGGGGATACTGCAATCCTGCCCTGCGCGGCGGCGGATCAGCGCTCCACTGCGGTCACGATCGACTGGCAGCCGGCGTCGAAGGTGTTGCGCCAATCGACCGGCGCATCCTCGGGCCGGATGCAACGCACCTGGATCGCGAGGTTGGAGCGGTACGCGTAGTGCTCGGTGTACGCGTTCTTCTCGTGGTTCTCGATCGCGGTGTAGCGAAGGCTGGAGGTGCTGCCCGGCATGTTCACCGCGGCATAGCCGGGGAGCTTGCGCGCGCGCCCGGTCCCGGCGCTGAGGAACGACTGGAAGCCCTGCAGGCCGTCGACCCGTTCGGTGGTGACGGTGATGCGGGCCAGCGCGTTGGCATTCGCCGGATCCTTGACCTGGAGGGCCACGAACTGGCGCTCGCCGTCCTGTTTCTCCATCAACACGGGCCATGCATCCGGGGCCGAGAACTTCACGGCTCCGCCGGCCAGCGAATAGTCCGCGGCGCAGGCGGGCGCGGCTGCCAGCAGCGATGCGGCGACCAGGACAGGCAGCGACTGGATCTTGCGGTTCATTGGGGCTCCGCGTGTGTAGTGAATCGTTGTGCCGGCAATCCCAGCCATTCCAGCGCGGCACCATGATAGAGCCGCTCGCGCTGGGCCGGGCCGAGTTCGAGCGCTTCGATGCCGCTGCCGGGGTGCTGCTCGCCGAGCGGAAACGGGTAGTCGGTGCCGAGCATCACCCGCTCGGCGCCGACGACGTCGAGGAGATAGCGCAGCGCCTGCGGATCGTGCACGCAGGAGTCGAAGAACAGGCGCTGGAAGTACTCGCGCGGTTCGCGGGAGTTGTCGACGGCGACGAGGTCCGGGCGCATCCGGAAGCCGTGTTCGATGCGCCCGATCGTGAAAGGGAACGAGCCGCCGCCATGCGCGAAGGCGACGCGAAGCCCGGGCAGCCGTTCCAACACGCCGCCGAAGATCAGGCAGCAGGCGGCGCGCGACTGCTCGGCCGGCATCCCGACGAGCCAGGGCAGCCAGTACTTCGGCATGGTTTCCTTGCCCATCATGTCCCATGGATGGATCAGGATCGCGGCGCCGAGGTCCGCCGCCGCT
>DASSOQ010000071.1:0-30775 GCA_035700365.1 Rhodanobacteraceae bacterium
CCAGGTGAGCCGCGGATCGGACGAGGTCAGCGTCGCCGCGCAGCAGATTTCGCGCGGCAACGACGACCTGAGCCAGCGCACCCAGGAACAGGCCTCGAGCCTCGAGGAAACGGCGTCGTCGATGGAGGAAATGACCTCCACCGTCAAGCAGAATGCCGAGAACGCCAGCCATGCCAACCAGCTCGCCCGCGGCGCGCGCGAACAGGCCGAGCGCGGCGGCGACGTCGCCACGCGGGCGATCGACGCGATGGTCGACATCGATGGCTCCAGCCGCAAGATCGCGGACATCGTCGGCCTGATCGACGAGATCGCCTTCCAGACCAACCTGCTGTCGCTGAACGCCGCGGTCGAGGCTGCGCGCGCCGGCGAGCAGGGACGGGGATTCGCGGTGGTGGCCGCCGAGGTGCGCAACCTGGCGCAACGCTGCGCGGCCGCCGCCAAGGAGATCAAGGGCTTGATCGGCGAGAGCGTGGAAAAGGTCCGCGCCGGTACCGATCTGGTCCAGCGCACCGGGATCACGCTGGTGGAGATCGTCGACAGCGTCAAGAAGGTCACTGACATCGTCGGCGAGATCGCCGCGGCCAGCCAGGAACAATCGGCCGGCATCGAACAGGTGAACCGGGCCGTGATGCAGATGGACGAAATGACCCAGCAGAACGCCGCGCTGGTCGAGCAGTCGGCCGCGGCCTCGCGCTCCCTCGAGGAGCAGGCCGCCGACCTCGCGCGCCAGATCTCGTTCTTCTGCATCCGCGAGGAGGAATCCCCGCCGCGGCGGATGGTTTCCGCCGAAGTCGGCGCGGTGCTGTCGCGCGCGGCCCAGGCGACGGCGGCCGCGGAAAAGCCGGCGGCGCCGCCGCGACGTCCAGCCTCGCGCGCCGTCGGCAGCTGCAAGCCGGTACGGCCGGGAGGCCGCAACGCGGTCGAAGACACGGTTTGGGAGGAATTCTGAACCATGTCCGCGGCGGCTGCCGCTTTGGGAAGCACGGGCGTCCGTGAACTCGGTGACACGGAGTTCCGTTTCCTGAGCAACTTCGTGGTGCAGCACTGCGGCATCACGATGGGCGAGCACAAGCGCCAGCTCCTGCAGGGGCGGCTGCAGCGCAGGCTGCGCGCGCTGGGCCTCGGCGGCTTCGACGATTACTGCGAGTTGCTGCGCCGGCATCCCGAGAGTGAACTCGACGAGTTCGTGAGCGCGGTCAGCACCAACGTCACGGCGTTCTTCCGCGAACCGCATCATTTCGAATACCTGGCTGCGCGGTTGCCGGAGTGGCTGGCGAAGCGTCGCCGGCTGCGGATCTGGTCCGCCGGCTGCGCCACCGGTGAAGAGCCGTACTCGCTGGCCATGGTGCTGGCGGAAGCCCTGGAAGCGCACCGCGGTGCCGCGGACGCGTTGATCCTCGCCACCGACCTGTCGCCGGCCGCGCTGGAGGTCGCGCGGCGGGGCGTGTATCCGCTCCAGCGGCTCGATGCGGTGAGCGACGAACGCAAGCGGCGCTGGCTGCAACGGGGCACCGGTGCGCAGGCGGGTTTCGCGCGCGTGCATCCACGGCTGGCGGAACTGGTGCGGCTGCAGCCGCTGAACCTCCTGGAACCCTGGCCCATGCACGGCCGGTTCGAGGCGATCTTCTGCCGCAACGTGGTGATCTACTTCGACACCCCGACCAAGACGCGGCTGTTCGAACGCTTCGAGGCCGCGTTGCAGCCGCACGGAAAGCTGTTCCTCGGGCATTCCGAATCGATGCACGGGCTGTCCGACAGCTTCACGCTGGCCGGCAGGACCATCTACGCCAAGCGGTCACATTGATGGGGGCCGGCCGCGCGTCGAACCTTGAAGGCCCGGGCACCGCGGGGGTGTTGAGCGGATTCGAACACATACGCCGTTGGCGGGAGGCTGGCGGCGGCGTCTCGGTGAAGATCCTGCCCGGCGAATACTACGCAACGGTGCAGGACGAGGTGATCACCACGGTGCTGGGCTCGTGCGTCGCGGCCTGCGTGCATGACCCGGAAAGCGGCGTCGGCGGCATGAACCACTTCATGCTGCCCGAGCCATCGCCGCATGCCGGCCGCTGGGGCGGATCCCTGGCGGGGCGTGCCGCGCGCTACGGCAGTGATGCCATGGAACAGCTCGTCAATACCGTGCTGAAGGCCGGCGGGGCGCGCGCCCGGCTGCGGGTGAAGATCTTCGGCGGTGGACGGATCCTGACCCGGATGACCGACATCGGCGCCCGCAACATCGAGTTCGTCCGCCGCTACCTCGAAGCCGAGTCGCTGGCGCTGGCGGCCGAGGACGTCGGTGGCGTGACCCCGCGCCAGATCCGGTTCCATGCGGGGTCGGGGCGCGTGCAGGTGCGCCGGCTGGACGGCATCGCCGTGGCGGATCTCGTCGATCGCGAGCGTCGCTACCTCAAGCAACTGGCCAACCATCCGATAAAGGGTGGTGTGGAATTGTTCTAGGGATCGCCCATGGCACGGACACGCGTACTCATCGTCGACGATTCGGCACTGGTGCGGAAGATGCTCACGGTAATGCTGTCGGAGGATCCCGACATCGAGGTCGTGGGCACCGCCCCCGACCCGATCGTCGCGCGCGACCGGATCAAGCAACTGGCGCCCGACGTGCTGACCCTCGACGTCGAGATGCCGCGGATGGACGGCCTGACCTTCCTCGAGAACCTGATGCGCCTGCATCCGATGCCGGTGGTGATGGTGTCCTCGCTCACCGAGCGCGGCGCGGAAGTGACGCTGCGCGCGCTGGAACTCGGCGCGGTGGACTTCGTCGCCAAGCCGGGCAGCGATATCACCGGAACCTTCGGCGATGGCGCCGAGCAGATCCGCGCCAAGGTCAAGGTCGCCGCGCGCGCCCGGCCGCGGCCGATGGCGGTGCGCCCGCCGCCGCCGAGGGTGTCGCCACGTCTCGACGCGGACGCCGTGCTGCCGCGGGCCGGCGGCAGTGCCCGGGACGGCGGTCGGATCATCGCGATCGGCGCCTCCACCGGGGGCACCGAGGCCATCCGCGTGTTGCTGGCATCGATGCCGCCGGATGCGCCGCCGATCGTGATCACCCAGCACATTCCGGCGCCCTTCAGCGCCCCCTTCGCGCAGCGGATGGACCAGTGCTCGGCGATGCGCGTATGCGAGGCGCGCGACGGCCAGCCCATCCTCGCGGGCAATGTCTACATCGCGCCGGGGGACCGCCACCTGCTGGTCATGCGCGACGGCAGCCGCCACGTGTGCCGCCTGCACGACGGGCCGCTGGTGAACCGCCACCGGCCCAGCGTGGACGTGCTGTTCCGCTCGATGGTCGCCAGCGTCGGCAAGGCGGGCGTGGGTGCACTGCTGACCGGCATGGGCGACGACGGTGCGCGCGGACTCAAGGAAATGCGGGACGCCGGCGCCGCGACGCTGGTGCAGGACGAAGCCAGCTCCGTGATCTGGGGCATGCCGGGTGCGGCGTGGCGAATGGATGCCGCCGGCGAGGCCTTGCCGATCGAGGCGGTGGCGGGCCGGCTCCTGCAACTGGCGTCGCAAGCGCCCGTTGCTTCCCGTGCCGCGGCTCCGGTGGCAGCGCCATGAGGACGCCCGCGCGGCCGTGGAAGACAGCGGAGCTTGCCATGGGGCTGCTCGGCAGCGCATTGCTGCTGATCGCGGTGCTGGCGTGGCCGAAGGCCTGGGTCGCACCGCTGGCCGTGGTGTTGCTCACCGCATGGTGGATCGGAATCGGCCAGCGCGCCGTGCGTCGCGCCGAAACACGCGAGGCCCCCGGCTTCGGCTGCGACGTGCCCGGCGCCATCCGCGAACTGCACGCGGCGCTGGTGGACGAGCTCGGGCACGCCGCGCGCGAACTCAACCAGGCACTTGGCGTGCTCAAGGATGCCGTCGGCGAGTTGGGCAGCGGCTTCGACGGCCTGTCCCGCAAGAACACCGCCCAGCAGCAACTCCTGCAGCAGGTGATCGAGAGCAGCGGCAGCGAAGGCGGCAGCGTCCAGGATTTCATCCGACGGACCGGCGACTTGCTGGAGCACTTCGTCGCGCTGGTCGTGCACCTTTCGCGCGACAGCCTGCGCATCGTCTATCGCATCGACGGCATGGCGCGCGAAATGGATGCGATCTTCGACCTGTTGAAGAACGTCGACACGATCGCCGAGGAAACCAACCTGCTGGCGCTGAACGCCGCCATCGAGGCGGCACGCGCGGGCGAGTCGGGTCGCGGCTTCGCCGTGGTGGCCGCCGAAATCCGCAACCTCGCGCGCCATTCCAACCAGTTCAACGAGCAGATCGGCAGCCACGTCGAACATTCGCGCCGCAGCATGGAGCAACTCCGCGAGCTGGTCGGCGCGATGGCTTCGCAGGACATGAGCGTCGCGCTGGCGACGAAGGGCGACATCGACGCGATGATGGCGCGCCTCGCCAGCAGTGATCGCCGCAGCGCCGAGGTCACGGCGCAGGTGGCATCGATCGCGCACGGCCTGGCCGGCGACGTCGCCACCACCGTGCGCTCTCTGCAATTCGAGGACATCCTGAGCCAGCTCATGGGCCAGACCAGTGCCCGCCTCCTCGACCTGCAGGACGTGGCCGACCGTTGCAGCGAGGACCTCGACTCGATGTTGCGGCCGGGCACCGAGCCCGCGCGACTGCAGGAACACGCCGAGCGGATGCGCGGCCGCCTGCAGCGGCAGCGCGATCGTTCCCACGTGCGCGCGAAAGGGCCGGCGATGCAGACCTCGATGAGCGCCGGCGAAATCGACTTGTTCTAGCGGAGGCGTGCGATGGCCTTGATCTGCGATTCCGATCCGGACGGCGAGTGCATCACGCTGCACATCCGCGACCGCTTCGACTTCTCCGTGCACCGCGGCTTCCACGAAGCCTGCCTGGCGCGTCCGCGCGCGCGCAGCTACCTGATCGACCTGGAAGGCGTCGCCAGCATGGACAGCTCGGCGCTCGGCATGCTGCTGCTGCTCCGCGAGCACGCGGGAGGCGACGCTGCCGACATCCGGATCCTCAATGCTGGCGCGGATTTGCGCAGCACGTTCCGTGTCGCCGGGCTGGACAAGCTGCTGACGCTTGGCTGAGGCGGTTGGGCCCGCGGTCATCCGTGGCTGCGTTGCTGCTGGTCTTCGCCATCTCCGGCGCCTTGCAGCCGTGGCGCATTCGAGCATCCGCCCGTGAACACCTGCGACGGCGCGGTCGTCTCAGGCTTCTTCGTGCCGCAACGGCACGAGGTAGTCGGCGACCGGCTCGAGGATGATCTCGGGAAACCGTTCCGCGACGGCGGAGCGCATCCCGGCCATGGCTGCTTCATCCACCGGGCCCGCCGCGAACGCCTGTTCGCGCGCCCTGGCGCTCGGCCACTGCGCGTATCCGTACCAGATGCCGTCGGCACCGCGGTGGAGGCGCGAACCCAGCGAGCCGCGGGCACGGAGCAACCCGGTCACCCGGGTCCAGGCTTGCGTGAAGGTCGCCTCGGTGCCGGGAAGCAGGCGCCAGCGGTAGACAACCACCACGGCATCGGGAAAGGCGGATGATTCAGGCGGCACCGGATCCTCCGGCGAGATCGACCAGGCGGTCGCGGAAATAATATGGGTCCGCCCAGGAAAGAAGCTCGAGTGTACAGGAGGCTTGAGATGGATCGATTCACCGGCGGTTGCCTGTGCGGCAACGTTCGGATGGTGGCTTCGGGGCGCCCGTATCGGGTCGGTCTTTGCCATTGCCTCGACTGTCGCAAGCATCACGGGGCACTGTTCCACGCCTCCGCCATCTTCCCGCAGGATTCGGTGACGATCGAAGGCGAGACCCGCGAATACGCGGGGCGGTTTTTCTGTCCGCGCTGTGGTTCATCCGTTTTCGGCCGTTCGGCAGACGAAATCGAAGTCAACCTCGGATCGCTGGACGCGCCGGACCAACTGGTGCCGACCTACGAACTCTGGACGATACGCCGCGAGTCCTGGCTGCCGCCTTTTCCGCTGGCGAGACGCTACGAGCGCGACCGCGACGACGCGAGCCGCACCGGGGATTAGGCGGTGCGGCGGGCGGGCTCCCGGTATCAGCCGACGTGACTGACTGCCCGTGGCGGTCGGTCCCGCGGTCGCGCCATTGCCCAAGCTCCGCGATACTTGCGCGATGGTCGTGATCGATTCGCACAATGCCTCCGCGCTGCTGGGCGCGGACGGGCCGTTCGCGTGCGAGGTTCCGAACTTCGCGCCGCGCGAGACCCAGCAGCGGATGGCCGATGCGGTCACCGATGCGATCAGGTCCGGGGGTTCGCTGGTGGTCGAGGCCGGCACCGGAACCGGAAAGACATTCGCGTACCTCGTGCCGGCGCTGCTGTCCGGAAAGCGGGTGATCGTCTCCACCGGCACGCGCAACCTGCAGGACCAGTTGTTCCATCGCGACCTGCCGCGGGTGCTGTCGATCCTCGGCGTGAGGGCCGATGTGGCGTTGCTCAAGGGCCGCGCGAACTACCTTTGCAGGTATCGCCTGCAGCAGACCGTCGAGTCTGGGCAGTTCAAGTCGCGTGTGCAGGCCAGTGACCTGCAGAAGATCCGCGCGTGGGGTTCCCGCACCCGCGCGGGCGACCGCGCGGAACTCGCGGAGGTGCCGGAGGGTTCCGCGCTGTGGCCGCGGGCGACGTCCACCGCCGAGAATTGCCTCGGCACCGACTGTCCGTTCTACGACGAGTGCTTCGTGTTCAAGGCGCGCAGGCGCGCGCAGGAAGCCGATCTCGTGGTGGTGAACCACCATCTGTTGCTCGCGGATCTCGCCCTGAAGCGCGAAGGCTTCGGCGCGATCCTGCCGGAGGCCGACGCCTACATCCTCGACGAGGCGCACCAGTTGCCGGAATTGGCGGGGCAGTATTTTTCGGTCGGAATCAGCGCACGACAGGTGACCGAGCTCGCCGCCGACGCGCTGGCCGAGTGCGCCGGTCAGCCCGGAGCACTGGCGTTGCTGCAGCCGGCACTGGATGGCGTGAACGATGCGGTGCGCAAGGCGCGGCTGGCGTTCGACATGCTGCCGCGGCGTGGCGCGTTCGCACAGCTGGAGGCCGACGCCGGTGCCGCCGAAGCGCTGGAAGGATTGGGCGATGCGCTGGATGACCTGGCTGGCGTGTTGATGGGGCAGTCTGAACGATCGAAGGGGCTCGCCAGCGTGCACGCACGCTGCGTGGTACTCGATTCGCGCCTGCAGCGGATCGCCGGCCGCGACGGCGAAGACGAGGTGCGCTGGTACGAGATTTCCGAGCGCGGCTTCGAATTGAGCGCGACGCCGCTCGATCTCGCGCCGCAGTTGCAGGCGCTGCGGGCGGCGACCGATGCGGCGTGGATCCACACCTCGGCCACGCTCGCCGTCGCCGGTGACTTCGAGCACTTCACCCGCCAGCTCGGGCTCGTCGATCCCGTCACGCTCGATCTCGGCAGTCCGTTCGATTACGCGCACCAGGCGCTGTGCTGGCTGCCGCAGGGTCTGCCCGAACCGGCCGCGCGCGATTACACCGCGCGGATGATCGAGACGGTACGGCCGGTACTGGAAGCATCGAGGGGCCGGGCGTTCCTGTTGTTCACTTCGCATCGTGCGCTACGGCTCGCCGCCGACCTGCTCGCCGATTCACCCTGGCCGCTGTTCGTGCAGGGTACGGCGCCGCGCCATCAGTTGCTGTCGGATTTCCGCGACTCCGGCAACGGGGTGCTGCTCGGGGCTGCTAGCTTCTGGGAAGGGGTGGACGTCGCCGGCGAGGCGCTTTCCTGCGTCGTGATCGACAAGCTGCCGTTCGCTTCGCCCGACGATCCGGTGTTGCTGGCGCGCCTCGACGCGGTGCGTCGCGCGGGCGGCAATCCGTTCCGCGACTGGCAGATTCCGGCCGCTGCCATCGCGCTGAAGCAGGGGGCCGGGCGTCTGATCCGCGACGTCCACGACCGAGGCGTGCTGGTGCTGTGCGATCCGCGGCTCGCGGCGAAATCGTACGGCAGGTTGTTCCTCGCCTCATTGCCGCCCATGCCGCGCACGCGTGCTCTGGCCGAGGTGCAGGCCTTTCTCGGGTAGGCGGGCACCGCCTGCCGCATGGGCGCGCAGACACCGTCCGTCCTTCACCCGAGGCAATGCGCCGTCCGTTTTTCAGCTTGAAATCAGCCGGTCCCGGCAAGATGTCATGGTCATGGACAGGCCGCCAAGGAGGCGCAGGCAAGACATGGACCGACTCGCCGACGATTATCCGGAAGAGATCCTCGCCCGGCGCGAGCCGCCGTGCCTGTCGCTGTACCAGCCCACCCACCGCACGCATCCGGACAAGGCGCAGGACCCGATCCGCTACCGGAACCTGCTCAAGCGCCTGGCCGAGTCGCTTCACGAAAAGTACGGGGAGCGCGAGATCACCGGGCTGCTGGCGCCGCTGCACGCGATCGCCGGCGACGTCCGGTTCTGGAACCACACCCTCGACGCCCTGGCGGTACTGTCCGCGCCCGGCTTCTTCCGCGCCTACAGGTTGCAGCGACCGGTGCCGGAACTTGCGGTGGTCGCGGACAGCTTCCACACCAAGCCGCTGATGCGGATCATGCAGTCCGCCGACCGCTTCCAGGTGCTCGGCCTGAACCGCCACGAGGCCCGCCTGTTCGAAGGCAATCGCGATCGGATCGCCGAGATGGATCTTGCGCCGGAAGTACCGAGCTCGCTCGGCGATGCCCTCGAGCGCAGCTTCGGGCGCGATCGCGACATTCGCACCTACGGGCCGATCCGAGATGGCGCGATGGGCCGACACGGCAAGAGCGACGTGAAGCAGGATGCGATTCGCGCCGACACCGAACAGTTTTTCCGGATCGTCGACCGGGGCGTTTTCGAACACCACTCGCGTCCGAGCGGGCTTCCGCTGTTGCTGGCGGCGCTGCCCGAACACCACCACATGTTCCGGGAAGTCAGCGAGAATCCGCACCTGCTCGAAGAAGCCATCGACGTCTATCCGGGTGACCTCAGCCTCGACGAGCTGCGCGAGCGCGCCTGGGACAAGGTGCTGCCGCACTACCTGGCACGGCAGGCGGGCTTCATCGACCGCTTCAACGCGGCGACGCCGCGCGGGCAGGCCACCGCCGACCTCGCGGATGCCGCCCGGGCGGTGGTGGAGAGCCGCATCGCCACCCTGCTGCTGGACGCCGGACGCCAGGTTCCCGGCCGGATGGATGGAGACAGCGGCGAAATCACCCTGGGCGAGCTGGACGATCCGCGTGTGGACGACCTGCTCGACGATCTCGGCGAGCGCGTGCTCGCCACGGGCGGCGAGGTGGTGGTGGTGCCCAGCGAGCGCATGCCGACCGACAGCGGTCTCGCCGCGATTTATCGGTACTGATTGCGGAGCAGACCCGTCCGCCGGGCCCCGAGGGCGGACGCCGTCCGGCGGACCCGACACCGCGGAGGCCGCCCGGCGGGCGGTGGCCGCTCTGGGGCGCCAGGCAGACGCAGCCCCGTGCAGGTGCCGGAAAACAGGGACTTCACCGCCGCGCCGGAGCGGATGCGGCGGCCAGCCCCCACGGCATTGCTGCTACGCTTCCGTGGTTCCGTATCCGCAAATTGCCTTGATCGGCCGCGCAGCATGATCATCCTCGCCATCGAAACCGCCACGGAAGCCTGCTCGGTCGCGCTGTTGCACGGCAATGCGCTGATCGACCGCAGTGAAGTGGCACCGCGTCGCCACGCGGAGCTGGTGCTGCCGATGGCGGAATCGCTGCTTTCGGAAGCGGGTATTGCGCGCCGCCAGCTCGACGCGATCGCGGTGGGGCGCGGGCCGGGCGCGTTCACCGGGGTGCGGCTGGCGATCTCGGTGGCGCAGGGTCTGGCCCTGGCGCTGGACGTGCCGGTGGTGCCGGTTTCGTCGCTGGCCGCGTTGGCGATGCAGGCGCCGAAGAATGGCGCCGCGACTCTTGCCACGATCGACGCTCGCCGCGCGGAAATCTACGCGGGCGTGTTCCGTTTCGAGGCAGACGGACGGGCGGTGCCGCTGGATCGCGAGCGCGTACTCCCCGCGACGGCACTGGCATTGCCGGAAGCGGAGGCGTGGAACGTGCTCGGCACCGGCTGGAACGCGTATGGCGATGCGATCCGCGAACGCCTGCCTTCACCGCCGCGATGGGCCGAGGGCGATCGCTACCCGCAGGCCTGCGATGTCGCGCGCCTCGCCGCGCCCCTGCTCGCGGCCGGCAAGGGGGTGCCGCCCGAGCAGGCGCTGCCGGTTTACCTGCGCGACAAGGTGGCGTTGACGCTCAGGGAGCAGCATGGAAATGGATGGTCGCCCTGATTCGCCGTCACGCCACGAACTTCACGAGCACCACGCCGGCGCCGATCAGCCAGACCCAAAGCAGCGTCGCCAGGAGCACCGGTTTGGGTCCCAGGGCACGCAATTTGGCGAAGCGCGTTTCCATCCCCAGTGCCGCCATCGCCGCGGCCAGCGCCAGGGTATCGACAGTCAGCAATACACCTTTCAGTCCTTCCGGCAGCGTCACCAGCGAGTTGACCGCGGCGACCGCGACGAACAGCAGCGCGAACCACGGAATGCTCATCCGGCCCGCGCCCGCGGCGCCATCGCGACGCGATCGGCTCCAACCGATGCAAATCAGCACCGGCACCAGCAGCATCACCCGGGTCAGCTTGACGATCACCGCGGTGTCGGCGGCGGCAGGGCCCACCGCGCTGGCGGCGGCGACGACCTGCGCGACCTCGTGCACGGTGCCGCCGGTGAAGATGCCGAACTGGCGCACATCCATGCCGAGGTGCGGGAAAAGCCACGGATAGACGAAGATGTCGAGCGTGCCGAACAGCACCACGGTCGCCACCGCGATCGCCACCTTGCTCGGCTCCGGTTTCACGACGCGCTCCATCGCCAGCACCGCGGCCGCCCCGCAGATCGCGCTGCCGCCCGCGGTGAGCAGCGCGGTGTCGCGGTCGAGGCCGAACACACGCCGGCCGAGCGTGCTGCCGAGCAACAACGTGCCGCACACGATCACCGCGTCCAGCAACAGGCCGTCGGGGCCGACGTGGGCGATCTGCTGGAAAGTGATGCGCAGGCCGAACAGGATCACGCCCAGCCGCAGCAGCTTCTGCTGTGCGACCACCACGCCGGGTGCGAGCGGCGCAGGCAGGTGCGTGCCGAAGGCGTTGCCCAGGATCATCCCTAGCACGATCGCGAGGGTCAGCGGGCTGACCTGCCAGCGGGCGAGCCATGGTTGATCCGCGAGCCACAAGCCGGCGAGGCCGACCGCCAGCGCCAGCACCAGGCCAGGCATCGTGCGCAGCATGCGCGTGGCGGGAGCGGCTGCAGGGAGCGATACGGCGGTTTCAGGCAGCGCGTTCACGGCGGACCTCCTTCGAGGCCGCCATGCTCCGCCGTCGGAATATATAAGTAAATTCAATTATTATGACGTCGTATATCAGGTGTAGTGATGATCAACGTCAGTCCGCGCCAGCTCGAGGTTTTCACCGCGATCGCCGCCACCGGCTCGGTGCGGGCAGCGGCCGACGCCGTGCACCTGAGCCAGCCGGCGGCGAGCATGGCCGTGGCCGAACTCGAGCGGTTGCTCGGCCAGCGCCTGTTCGATCGGGCGGGACGGCGGCTGGTGTTGAACGAACACGGCATGTCCTTGCTGCCGCGGGCGCAGGAGGTGCTGGAACGCATGCGCGACCTGCCGCGGCACCTGAAGGCAACGCAGGGCGCGCTTCGCGGCGACCTGCGCGTCGGCGCCAGCAACACGGTCGGCAACTACCTCGTCGGGGACCTTCTCGGCGGCTTCACGCGGATGCATCCCGGCGTGGCCTTGCACCTCGCCATCGCGAATACCGAGGCCATCGTCGCGGACGTGCGCCGTTTCGCGGTGGACGTCGGCTGCGTGGAAGGCACGGTGGCGCACGCTGACGTCGACGTGTTGCCGTGGCGCGAGGACCGGCTGGTCGTGTGCGTGCCGCCGGATCACCCGCTGGCGCGACGGCGGCGGCTCGCGGCCAGGGACTTCAAGGGAATGCGCTGGATCCTGCGCGAGCGCGGTTCGGCCACCCGGGCGCTGTCCGAGCGGGCGTTGTCGGGCCTGCCGGGCGCCGTCGGCGTGCTGGAACTCGGACAAAGCGAAGCCATCAAGCAAGCCGTGATCGCCGGGCTCGGCATTGCCTGTCTGCCCGAGGTCGCGGTTGCCGATGCCCAGGCCGCCGGGAAGCTGTGCGCGCTGCGGACGCCGTTCCTCGACCTGCGCCGGCGCCTGTCGCTGGTGCTGCACCGCGAACGCTATCGGGGGCCGCTGCTGCAGGCGTTCCTGCAGGCCGTGCGGGCGGCGCCGGGCAGGCGTGATCGGCGGTCCTCGTAAAAAGCCGGGCGAGGCGTGGCGGTTCCCGGTGACGGCCAGGACCGCGCGCTTCCGGGTTGCCCCGTCACCGCGTGGGCCGCCTTCAGCGGGATCGCAACAACTATGTGACCGCTGCGCGGATCGCCTGCGGCAAAGGAACCGACGCGCCGTTCGCGGGATCGACCCACACCATCACCACGTTGCCGTCGGCATATACGCATCCATGATCGCTGCGGTCGACGATGCGGTTGCCGATGGTCATCGACGAACTGCCGAGCCGTTCGCAGGAAAGCAGCACGTCGATTTCGGCGGGCCATTCGATCGGCTTGCGGTAATGGAGTTCCACCGCGGCCATCACCGGCATCGCGTGTTCGCTGAACCATTCGCCCGGCACGGTCCGCAGCCATTGCAGGCGTGATTCTTCGAGGAATGTCAGGTACGACGAGTTGTTGACGTGGTTGAACGCGTCGAGGTCGCGCCAGCGCACGTGCAGCGGGATGGTGGCCAGCACGGGCGGGGGCGGAGCCTGCTCCGGCGGCCTCGCGGGTTTCATGGGTGACGGCGCGGGGTCCGCGGCCTTCGCTTTCGTGCGTTTGCGCGGCGCGCGTGGCCTGGACGATTTCTTGTTGTCGGTCATGGCATGTTCTTCAAAAGCAAATCAGTCCTCGAATGAAAGCCGATGAACGCCAATCGAGCAAAGCTCGATCAGCTCTGGCTGCACCGGCGCAGGCCGGGGGGGCATTTTGCCCTTGATTTCACTTGCGTTGATTCGCGCATGTATGCGGACCGGTGCTCTCACGCGCGTTTCTTCTTGCGCGACGGCTTCGACGTGGCGGCGGCTTCCAGCACCGGCGCCAGGAAATGCCCAGTGTACGAGCCCTTGGTCGCGGCGATGTCCTCGGGCGTGCCGGTCGCGATGATGCGCCCGCCACCGGCGCCGCCTTCGGGGCCGAGATCGACGATCCAGTCGGCGGTCTTGATCACGTCGAGGTTGTGTTCGATCACGATCACGGTGCTGCCGACATCGACCAGCCGATGCAGCACCCGCAGCAGTTGCTCGATGTCGTGGAAATGCAGGCCCGTCGTGGGTTCGTCGAGGATGTACAGCGTATTGCCGGTGTCGCGGCGCGAGAGCTCCTTCGACAATTTCACGCGCTGAGCTTCGCCGCCCGAAAGCGTGGTCGCGCTCTGGCCGAGCTTGATGTAGCCGAGGCCCACGTCCATCAGCGTTTCGAGTTTGCGCGCGATCTGCGGCACCGGCGCGAATACTTCCAGTGCCTGCTCGACCGTCATCTCCAGCACGTCGGCGATGGTGTAGCCCTTGTAGAGGATCTCCAGCGTCTCGCGGTTGTAGCGCTTGCCATGGCAGACGTCGCAGGACACGTACATGTCGGGCAGGAAGTGCATTTCCACCTTGATCAGCCCGTCGCCCTCGCAAGCTTCGCACCGGCCGCCCTTGACGTTGAAGCTGAAGCGGCCCGGCTTGTAGCCCCGCGCGCGCGCCTCGGGCACCTGCGCGAACAGTTCGCGCAAGGGGGTGAACACGCCGGTATAGGTCGCGGGATTCGAACGCGGCGTGCGCCCGATCGGCGACTGGTCGATGTCCAGTACCTTGTCGAACAGGTCCAGTTTTTCGATGGATGCGTACGGCGATGGTTGCGCGGACGCGCCATTCAATTCCACCGCCGCGATCCGGAACAAGGTGTCGTTCACGAGCGTGGATTTGCCTGAGCCCGACACGCCCGTGATGCAGGTGAACAGGCCCGCCGGGATTTCGAGGTCGACGCGTTGAAGGTTGTGGCCGTGCGCGCCCTTCAGTTTCAGCACGCGTTTGGGATCCGGTGGGCGGCGCAGCCGCGGTACCTCGATCGAACGCTTGCCCGACAGGTACTGGCCCGTCAGCGAACGCGGCGCGGCCAGGATGTCCGCGAGCGAACCCTGCGCGATCACCTCGCCACCGTGCACGCCGGCGCCGGGCCCGATGTCGACGATCCGGTCGGCGCGGCGGATCGCGTCCTCGTCGTGTTCGACCACGATCACGGTGTTGCCGAGGTCGCGCAGGCGGGTCAGCGTGCCGAGCAGGCGCTCGTTGTCGCGCTGGTGCAGGCCGATGGACGGTTCGTCGAGCACGTACATCACGCCGACCAGGCCTGCGCCGATCTGCGAGGCGAGGCGGATGCGCTGTGCCTCGCCGCCTGACAGCGAGTCGGCCTTGCGGTCGAGGGTGAGGTAGTCGAGGCCCACGTCGATCAGGAATCGCAGGCGCTCGCGGATCTCCTTGATGATGCGTTCGGCGATTTCGCCGCGCCAGCCCGCGAGCCGCAGGCCATCGACGAAGCTGCGCGCGTTGCTGATCGCGAGCGCCGACAGCGACGGCAGGTTCTTTTCGCCCACGAACACGTTGCGCGCGGAAAGGTTCAGGCGTTCGCCTTGGCATTCCGGGCAGGGCCGTTCGCTGATGAAGCGCGCGAGTTCCTCCCGCACCGCGGTGGAATCGGTCTCGCGGTAACGGCGTTCGAGGTTGGGGATGATGCCCTCGAAACGGTGGCGGCGCGTCACGGGGCCACCCGAATGGCCCGGCGTGTAGCGGAAGGCGATCGTCTCGTCGCCCGAGCCGTTCAGCACCGCCTCGCGCGTGGCTGCGGGCAGCTTGTTCCAGGGCGTCTCCGCATCGAAGCGGTAATGCTTCGCCAGCGACTGCACCATCTGCCAGTAATACGGATTGCGCCGGTCCCACGTCCGGATCGCGCCGTTGGCGAGCGAACGCTCCGGGTGTGCAACCACCCGGGCGGGATCGAAGAACTGGGTGACGCCGAGGCCGTCGCACGACGGGCACGCGCCGACCGGCGAATTGAACGAGAACAGCCGCGGCTCCAGTTCCGGCAGCGAGTAGTCGCACTGCGGACACGAGTAGCGCGACGAGAAAAGTTGTTCCGGCGCTTTTTCGTCGTCGAGGTCGACCAGGCCCGCCAGGCCCTCGCCCAGCCGCAGCGCGGTCTCGAACGATTCGGCGAGGCGCTGCTTCAGGTCCGCGCGCGGGCGAAAGCGGTCGATCACCACCTCGATGGTGTGCTTGATGCGCAAGCCCAGCGCCGGCACGGCGTCGAGGTCGTACACGGTGCCATCGACGCGCGCCCGCACGAAGCCCTGCGCACGCAACTGCTCGAACACCTGCACGTGCTCGCCCTTGCGCTCGCGAACCACTGGCGCCAGCAGCATGAACCGCTTCTCCTCCGGCAGCGCCAGGGTCTGATCGACCATCTGGCTGACCGTCTGGGCGGCCAGCGGCGTGCCGTGGTTCGGGCAGCGCGGCGTGCCCACGCGCGCGTACAGCAGGCGCAGGTAGTCGTGGATCTCGGTAATGGTGCCGACGGTCGATCGCGGGTTGTGCGACGTCGATTTCTGCTCGATCGAAATCGCCGGCGACAGACCCTCGATGTGGTCCACGTCGGGCTTTTCCATCATCGACAGGAATTGCCGCGCGTACGACGACAGCGATTCGACGTAGCGGCGCTGGCCCTCGGCGTACAGGGTGTCGAAGGCGAGCGACGACTTGCCCGAACCCGACAGGCCGGTGATCACGATCAACTGGTCGCGCGGCAGGTCGAGATCGATGTTCTTGAGGTTATGGGTGCGGGCACCGCGGATGCGGATGGTGTCCATGGAATGCGGGCGACAAAGCCCGTTACTATAGCGACCCGCGCAATGTGGGGATGGCTGTCCGGCTTTTCGAGCGCGGCGAGGCGCTGCGGCGTCCTTGGTCCGGGTGAAGCACGTCTTGCCCGGCGGAAGCCCCAATGCACCCGGCAACGTAGCCCGGATGCAGCGAAGCGCAATCCGGGGATGTGGCTCGACGGCCCGGATTCCGGCGAAGAGCGCCTCCATCCGGGCTACCGGGGCAATCCGGTTGCCCGTTCGCCTGAAATCACGCTAGAATTACGGGTTCGAGCGCGCGGCTGCGCGCCCGATCCACCCAGAATAACGACAGAACCCGAGAGCCATACCATGTACGCAGTCATTCTCACCGGCGGTCGCCAGTACCGCGTGATGCAGGGCGAAGTCCTCCGCGTCGAAAAACTGGATGCCGAGCCCGATTCCGCGGTCACCTTCGACCAGGTGCTGCTGGTCGGCGAAGGTGACTCCATCACGGTCGGTGCCCCCAACGTCGCGGGCGCCAGCGTCTCCGCCAAGGTGCGCGGCCACGGCCGTGCCGACAAGGTGCGCATCGTGAAATTCCGCCGCCGCAAGCACCATCGCAAGCAGATGGGCCACCGGCAGCACTACACCGAAATCGAAGTGACCGGCATCAGCGCCGGCGACAAGTAAGGAGAAGCCGCCATGGCACACAAGAAGGGCGTAGGTTCCTCGCGCAACGGCCGCGACTCCAATCCGAAATACCTCGGCGTCAAGCTGTACGGCGGCCAGGCCGTCGAAGCCGGCAACATCATCGTCCGCCAGCGTGGCACCCAGTTCCATCCGGGTGTCGGCGTCGGTCTCGGCCGCGACCACACGCTCTATGCGCTGGTCGATGGCAAGGTGGAGTTCACCACCAAGGGTCCGAAGAGTCGCCGCACGGTGAACGTGGTCGGCGGCTGAAACGCACGCCGCGTCGATTCCGGAAGGCCCCGCTTCGAGCGGGGCTTTTCATTTTTCGAGAAGAGGGGACAGGGAACGGGGAGTTGGTGTTCCCGTACCATGTGCGCGCGCTTCCCTGTTCCCACTTCCGTGTTCCCGCTTTATGAAGTTTGTAGACGAAGCCATCATCAAGGTGCAGGCCGGCAACGGCGGGGACGGTTGCGCCAGCTTCCGGCGCGAGAAGTTCATTCCGTTCGGCGGACCCAACGGTGGCGACGGCGGCAATGGCGGCAGCGTATGGCTGGTTGCCGACGAGGGCCTGAACACGCTGGTCGATTTCCGCCACCAGCGCCAGTTCAAGGCGCAGCGCGGCCAGAACGGCATGGGCAGCGACATGTATGGGCGCGGCGGCGAGGACACCTCGATCCGGGTGCCGGTCGGCACCTCGGTGTTCAACGTGGACACCGATGAATTGATCGGCGACCTGACCGCGCACGGCCAGAAGCTGCTGGTCGCGAAAGGCGGCAAGGGTGGCTTGGGCAACATCCACTTCAAGAGTTCCACCAACCGCGCGCCGCGGCGGTTCACCTCCGGCACGCCGGGCGAAGAGCGCGAGCTGAAGCTGGAGCTGAAGGTGCTGGCCGACGTCGGCCTGCTCGGATTTCCCAATGCCGGCAAGAGCACGTTCATCCGTGCGGTGTCCGCGGCGACGCCGAGGGTGGCGGACTACCCGTTCACGACCTTGCAGCCGCACCTCGGCGTGGTCAGCGTCGGGCCGTCGCAGGGTTTCGTCGTTGCCGACATCCCCGGTTTGATCGAAGGCGCGGCCGAGGGTGCGGGACTGGGTATCCAGTTCCTGAAGCACGTGTCGCGCACCAGCCTGCTTCTGCATCTTGTCGATGTCGCGCCGCTGGATGGCGCCGATCCGGTGGAACAGGTGCGGATCATCGAAGGCGAGCTGCGGCGCCACGATCCGGAATTGCTGGCACGTCCGCGCTGGCTGCTGCTCAACAAGATCGACCTGTGGCCGCCGGAGGAGCGCGAAGCGAATGCGCGCGCACTCATCGAGCGCCTGGGCTGGCAGGCGCCCTGGTTCGCGATCTCGGCCGCCGAACGGATCGGCACGCGCGAGGTCTGCCTCGCGGCGCAGCGGTTCTTCGATGAGCGAGACGCGGAAGCTGCCGATCGCGACGCGTCTGCTTCCCCCTTCGGAACGAACGGGGATTGAGGGGGATGGCCCCGGGATCGGCGAATTCATTCCCCCGCGCCTGCGGCGCGACCCCCTTCCAATGGAAGGGGGTTTGGATTCTTCGCCCAAAGAAAAAGCCGGCTGGCGCCGGCTTTTTCAGGTTCCCGGACGAGCGCCGCTCGACCTCAGGCAATGGCCTTGATGTGCGCGGCCAGGCGGCTCTTGTGGCGCGCGGCCTTGTTGCGGTGGATCAGGCCACGGCTGGCGTAGCGGTCGAGCACCGGCTCGGCGGCCTTGTAGGCGGCTTCCGCGCCGGCCTTGTCCTTGGCTTCGATGGCCTTCAGCACCTTGCGGATCGTCGAGCGCAGCATCGAGCGTTGGCTGGCATTGCGCATGCGGCGCACTTCGGACTGGCGGGCGCGCTTCTTGGCGGACTGGATGTTGGCCACGGGGTGACTCCGGAACAATCGGGGGAAATGAAGCCGGCAAGTATCGCGGAATCGGGTGTTTCAGTCAATCATGCGGGGACCGGGGACCGGGGAGCGGGGGCCGGAAACAGCAGGGGGCGCTGTGTTTGCGGCAACCGCTCGGGCCATGTCGACCGGCGCTTGCCCAGGGCGCACGTCCGACCGCAAGCCACTGCGTCGGTTCCACGTCCGGGGAGCGCACCGGTAATCGCGTCCCAGGTCCCCGGCCCCCGGTCCCCGAGGCCTCACGCATGACCCGCCAGCCCAGCCTGCTGCGCGGGGTGTTCTCGTTCAGCAGCATGACGATGATTTCGCGGGTGCTGGGGCTGGCGCGCGACATCTCGATCACCCACGTGTTCGGGGTCAGCGCGGCGACCGATGCGTTCGTGATCGCGTTCCGGATCCCGAATTTCATGCGCCGGTTGTTCGCGGAGGGTTCGTTCTCGACGGCGTTCGTACCGGTGTTCACGGAGATCAAGGAAACGCGCCCGCGCGCGGAATTGCGCGAGCTGACCGCGCGCGTGACCGGCACCTTGGGCGGCGTGCTGCTGGTGATCGTGGCGCTGGGACTGATCTTCGCGCCGCAGGTCGCCACCGGCTTCGCACCGGGTGCGCTGGACGAGCCCCACAAGTTCGACCTCACCATCAAGCTGCTGCGGCTGACCTTCCCGTATCTGCTGTTCGTGTCGCTGACCGCGATGTGCGGCGGTGTCCTGAACAGTTTCAGCCGTTTCGCGCTGCCCGCGCTCGCGCCGGTGATCCTCAACCTGTGCCTCATCGCGGGTGCGCTGTGGTGGTCGCGTTACCTGGCCGTGCCGATCGAGGCGCTGGGCTGGGCGGTGCTCGCGGCCGGCATCCTGCAGTTGCTGTTCCTGTTGCCGTCGGTGCGCCGGCTGGGGCTGCTGGCCTGGCCACGCTGGGGCTGGCGGCACCCGCCGGTGAAGAAGATCATGCGCCTGATGCTGCCGACCCTGTTCGGCTCGTCGGTGGCGCAGATCAACCTGCTGCTCGACACCGTGGTCGCGTCGCTGCTGATCACGGGTTCACAGACATGGCTGTACCAGGCCACCCGTTTCCTGGAATTGCCGCTGGGGGTGTTCGGTGTCGCGCTCGGCACCGTGATCCTGCCGGCGTTGTCGCGCCACCACGTCACCGCCGACCGCGATGGGTTTTCGCGCTCGCTGGACTGGGGCCTGCGCACCACGCTGCTGATCGCGATGCCGGCCATGTGCGGACTGCTGTTGCTGGCGGAGCCGGTGGTGGCCGCCTGTTTCCAGAACGGCCACTTCACGGCCTTCGACAGCCACATGACCGCGATCGCGATCGTCGGGATGGGTTGCGGGGTGCCCGCGATCGCGCTGACCCGCACCCTGCTGCCGGCGTTCTATTCGCGCCAGGACACCCGCACCCCGGTTCGCGCCGGGGTCATCGCGCTGGTCGTGAACATGGTCTGCAACTTCGCGCTGATCGCACTGTTGTTCGAGCTGTGGGCGCCGGCGGGATTGCAACAGTTGCCGTGGTTGGAAGGCATCGCGCGGGTGCCCGGCCTGCACCTCGGCATGGCGATCGCGAGTTCGGTGTCCAACTACCTGCAGTTCGCGCTGCTGTGGCGCTATCTGAAACGTGCCGGCGTTTACCAGCGCCAACCCGGGTGGGCGCGTCACTGGCTGCGGATCGGAGTGGCATGCGCGGCGCTGCTGGTGGTGATTGCGGCCGGCCTGTGGTGCTGGCCGTGGCCGCAATGGACCCACGAGCCGGTTTTCACGCGGGTATGGAAACTGGTTGCGCTGGTCTGCGCGGGCGGAGCGGCGTACGTGGCGGGGCTGTATGCGACCGGGTTCCGGATGCGCGACCTTCGCGGGTAAATGGTGTCAGGGACAGTTTCCGGCCGTGGTTGCGCGGGCCGGGAAAGTGATCCCCGAGGAAAATTGTCCCTGACATTTCGGGTTGGCGACAAGGCCGGTGGGCCGCGATAATGCGGCGACCGCAGGGAGCATGAGTTGCGAGCAGGGCGAGAGCCGCCCCTGCCCGATTCCCTTTTTCCTGCCCCTTCGCGTTTTTCTTTTCCGGAGCGCCGCATGTACGTCACCCCTGCCGACGCACCCAAGCGCAAGCCCGTGACCGTTCCGGGCCTGCGCGCGATGAAGGCGCGCGGCGACAAGATCGTGGTGTTGACCTGCTATGACGCCAGCTTTGCCGCCCAGATGGAAGCGGCCGGCATTGATGTCGCGCTGGTGGGCGACTCGCTGGGCAACGTGGTGCAGGGGCGAACCAGTACGGTACCTGTGACGCTCGACCAGATGGTGTACCACACGTCGCTGGTGGCACGGGGCCTCAAGGCCACGCTCCTGGTCGCCGACCTCCCTTTCATGCAGTACCGCGATCCGGCCACGGCGCTGGCGGCTTCGTCGCGGCTGATGGCCGAGGGCGGCGCGGCGATGGTGAAGCTGGAAGGCGGCGCCGATTGGACCTGCGAGGTCATCACCGCGTTGACCAGCCGCGATATCCCGGTGTGCGCACACCTCGGCCTCACGCCGCAATCCGTCCACAAGATGGGCGGTTACCGGATGCAGGGCAAGACCGACGAAGCGGCCGCGCGGCTGCTCGCCGAATCGCAGGCGGTCGCACGGGCCGGCGCCGAGTTGCTGGTGCTGGAATCGGTGCCTGCGGCACTGGCCGGCCAGATCACCCGCGAGTTGTCGATCCCGACCATCGGCATCGGCGCTGGCCTCGATTGCGACGGGCAGGTGCTGGTGTCCTACGACATGCTCGGCATCACGCCGGGCCGGCGGCCGAAGTTCAGCAAGGATTTCCTGGCCGGGCGCGGCTCGATACGGGACGCGATCACGGCCTACGCCGACGACGTGCGCGCCGGCCGGTTCCCGGCTCCCGAGCAGATCGCCGGCTGAAGGCATGCGAACGCTCGCCGACCTCCGCTCGCTGCGCGCCGCCGTGCAAGCCTGGAAGAAGGACGGCCAGCGGGTCGGTTTCGTCCCGACGATGGGCAACCTGCATGCCGGCCACTATTCGCTGGTCGGGCGCGCCCGCCAGGGCGCGGATCGCGTGGTGGTCAGCGTGTTCGTGAATCCGACCCAGTTCGGGCCGAACGAGGATTACACCCGCTACCCGCGCAGCCTCGCCGAAGACAGCGTGGGACTGGTCGAGCACCAGTGCGACCTGCTGTTCGCGCCGGCGGTCGAGACGATGTACCCGGACGGTCCGGGGCATGCGCTGCGAATCCACGTGCCGGACATCGGCGACACGCTCGAGGGCGAGCACCGGCCGGGCCACTTCGATGGCGTGGCCACGGTGGTCGCCAAGCTGCTGACGATGGTCCAGCCGGATCTCGCGGTGTTCGGCGCCAAGGACTGGCAGCAATTGCTGGTGGTGCGGCGGCTGGTTCGCGAGCTCGCGCTGCCGGTCGAGATCGTCCCGGGGCCGGTCGTCCGCGAGCCGGACGGCCTCGCGATGTCCTCGCGCAACCGCTACCTCGACGCCGGCCAGCGCGAGCGGGCGCCGCAACTGCACGCCACCCTGGAGTGGATGCGCGAGTCGTTCCATGAGGGCCATGCGCGCGCGGCGATCGAGGGCGCCGCGGTGCGCCGGCTGGAGCGCGCGGGCTTCGCCCCCGACTATGCGGTGGTGCGGCGCGCCGAAGACCTCGCCGCGCCGGGCGACGGCGAGCGGACCGGCTTGATGGCGCTGGTCGCGGCGAGGCTCGGGGAAACCCGCTTGATCGACAATCTGAGGTTTGACTTTTGCGATCGTCCCTGATCGCCGAGTTCCGAAGCGCAGTTGCGTGACGGCGGTCATTTCGGCCATCAAGGTCCAGAACGGCCATCCATGGCCTGACTTTTCACAAAAGCCGCTCCGACCATACGCAAACGGCGCGGTTGTGCGGTGCAACAAAACGGCGGGCAGGCGGTATAATGGAACCGGTCCACAGGCCGGAAGCCGGAGCCGACAATGCAATTGAACATGCTCAAAGCGAAGATCCATCGCGCGACCGTGACCCACGCCGAGCTGCACTACGAGGGTTCGATCGCGATCGACGGCAACCTGCTGGACGCCGCCGGGATCCGCGAGTTCGAGCAGATCCACGCCTGGAACGTCAACAACGGCGAGCGCTTCGTGACCTATGCGCTGCGCGCCGAAGAAGGCAGCGGCATCATTTCCGTGAACGGCAGCGCGGCGCACCGGGCGCAGCCCGGCGATCTCGTGATCATCGCGGCATTCGTGACCCTGGCCGAAGCCGAGGCCGAGCAGCACCTGCCGAAGCTGATCTACGTGGATGCTGCCAACCGCATCGCGCGGACGAATACGTCGATCCCGAAGCAGATGGCGGTGGCCTGATTTGTGCGATCGTCCCTGATCGCTGCTCCGGCCAGTCCCGCGGCGAGTTTCGTCCGCATCGTTGTCTGAGGGACCAGAACGGCCATCCCTGGCCTGACTTTTCACAATAGCCGCTTGCGCGGGCAATTCGTAGGTCGGGTTGATCCGGCGCCGGGAGAAGTCCAACGGTGGCGAGATGTTGAGCTTCCCCCGTAGCGAGTCCGGGGTCACTCAAACCTGCAAAAGCTTTCGCGCCTGCTCCGCCAGCGCCCATGCGACGTGCTCGCGCACGAGGGGCGACGGATCGCCGGCGCGGCCTTGCAACGCTTCCACCGCCTCCGGCGACGGGGGCGCGTTGCCGAGTGCGACCGCGACGTTGCGCGAGAAGCCCTCGTAGCCCGCGCGCCGGATCGGCTTGCCTGCCGTTTTCTTCAGGAACTCATCTTCGGTCCAGGCGAACAACTCGGCCAGTTTCGCGCCGTCGAGGCCGTGGCGCGGTGCAAACGCCTCCTCGCGCGTAGGCTTGGCGAACTTGTTCCAGGGGCAGACGAGCTGGCAATCGTCGCAGCCGAAGACCCGGTTGCCGATCAGCGGGCGGAGGTCCTCCGGAATCGACTCCTTCGATTCGATCGTGAGATAGCTGATGCAGCGCCGGGCGTCGAGCTGGTAGGGACCGGTGATCGCGTGCGTGGGGCACACGTCGATGCAGCGGGTGCAGGTGCCGCAGTGCGCCGTCGACGGCGCATCGAGCGGTAACGGCAGGTCGGTGTACAGCTCACCCAGGAAGAACCATGAACCGGCATCGCGATCCAGCAGCAAGGTGTGCTTGCCGATCCAGCCGAGCCCTGCATTGCGCGCCAGCGCCTTTTCCAGCACGGGCGCCGAATCGGTGAAGGCGCGGTAGCCGAACGGCCCGGTTTCGGCCGCGATCCGGTCGGCGAGTTTCTGCAGGCGGTTGCGGATCAGCTTGTGGTAGTCGCGGCCGAGCGCATAGCGCGCGATGTAGGCGCGCCCGCCGTCGCGCAGGGCCTGCCACGCGGCTTCGGCATCGGCGCCGGCGGGCGAATAATCCAGGCGTGCCGAGACCACCCGCACGGTCCCCGGCTGCAGTTCGGCGGGACGGCTGCGGCGGGTGCCGTGGCGCTGCATGTACTCCATCGTCCCGTGGCGGCCTTCGCGCAGCCACGCCAGCAGGTGCGCTTCGTCCTCGTGCAGGTCGACGCCGGTGATGCCGATTTTCCCGAAGCCGAGCTCCGCGCCCCAGGCCTTGATGCGCACAGCCAGTGCCGCGAAATCGATATCGGTGGCCACCGCTTCGCTGGCCGGATCCATGCGTACATTCATCCGTGCATTGTAGGATCACGCGATGCCGAAGCCCGACCCGCAGACCGCGTTGTTCACGACGGCACAGGTGCGTGCCCTCGACCGCGCCGCGATCGACGGCGGCATAGACGGCATCGAATTGATGGGGCGCGCGGCACGCGCCGCGCTGGACGTGTTGCGGCGGCGTTGGCCGCAGGCGCGCAGCCTGGCCGTCGCGTGCGGCCCCGGCAACAACGGCGGCGACGGATTCCTGCTCGCGGCGCTGGCGCGCGAGGCCGGGCTGCAAGTCGGTGTCGCCGCCGTGGGCGATCGTTCCTCCGGCGATGCCGCGCTGGCGCGGGACCGTTTCCTGCGCGAAGGCGGGCAGGTCTTGCCCACCGATTCGCCGCTACCGAATGCGGACGTCTACGTCGACGCCCTGTTCGGTTCGGGCCTGAACCGCGCGCCATCCGGTGACGCGGCGCGGTTGATTGCCGCGCTGAACGCGCAATCGAAGCCGGTGCTCGCGCTGGACGTACCGAGCGGGCTCGATGGGGACACCGGCGTCGCCTTCGATCCCTGCGTGCGCGCCGCGGCGACCGCGTGCTTCGTGGGCTGGAAGCGCGGAATGTTCACCGCGCAGGGACCTGAGAAGTGCGGCGGGCGTTCGCTGGCGACGCTCGGGATTTCCTCGGGCCTGTTCACCGACCAGGCCCCGGACGCGATGCTGATGGCGCCGCAGGCATTGCCGCGGCGGCCGCGCGACAGCCACAAGGGACGCTATGGCCACGTGCTTGCGATCGGCGGCGACCTCGGTGCCGGCGGCGCCGTGCGCATGTGCGGCGAGGCCGCCGTGCGGGTCGGAGCCGGGCTCGTGAGCATCGCGACGCGCGAAGCCAATGTGGTGGCCATCCTCGCAGCGCGCCCGGAACTGATGCCGCACGGCGTGCACGTGCCGCGCAACCTGGAACCGTTGCTGGCCCGCGCCAGTGTCGTGGCGCTGGGTCCGGGGCTCGGCAAGGAGGACTGGGGCCGCGGGCTTTGGCGGCCCGCGTTGGATGCCGGCAAGCCCACGGTGCTCGATGCCGACGGGCTCAACCTGCTCGCGGAGTCGCCGCGCGCGTTGCCGGAACGGATCGTGCTGACGCCGCATCCGGGTGAGGCTTCGCGCCTCCTGGGTTGTTCCGCGGGCGATGTGCAGGCGGATCGCTTCGCCGCCGCGCGGACGCTGGCGGAAAAACACCACGCAGTGGTGGTGCTGAAGGGCGAGGGCAGCCTGGTCGCCGACCCGGGCGGCCGCATCGCGTTGTGCCGGTGGGGCAATCCCGGGATGGCCAGCGGTGGCATGGGCGACGTCCTGACCGGGGTGGTCGCGGGCCTGCTGGCGCAGGGTCTCGGAGCATGGGAGGCGGCCTGTCTGGGCGTCGGCCTGCACGCGCGCGCCGGCGACCTCGCCGCACGTGCCGGAGAACGCGGCCTCTTGGCGACCGATCTGTTTCCTTACCTGCGGGCGCTGGTGAACGGCCGGGTGGGAACGTAGAAGCTCATGCGGGTGTTACGGATCGACGCGAGCGAGAAATCCTCGGATTCTTGTCCGAGTTCATCCATGTCCATTCGCCTTGTGCGGACATGCACGCATCCTGTGCCTTTGCGCGAGAACCCGGATGGCTGACGCTTCCGAATCGATCGACCTGCCCGACGAAGCGGCCACGGTGGCCCTGGCGCACCGGCTCGCGCCGCAAGTGGCGGAAGGTGGCGTGGTGTACTTGCGGGGCGAACTCGGCGCGGGCAAGACCACCTTCTCACGGGCGTTGCTGCGCGCGCTCGGGGTGGGCGAGCGGGTCAAGAGTCCGACCTACAGCCTGCTCGAACGCTACACCGTGAACGGACGCGACGCGTTCCACCTCGACCTGTACCGGATCGCCGACGCCGGCGAACTGGAATGGCTGGGCCTCGACGAACTGGAAGCGTCCGACGCAATCGTGCTGGTGGAGTGGCCCGAGCGCGGCGGCGGCGCGTTGCCGCCTGCGGATCTGGAGATCCTGCTGGAGCATGCTGGCGCGGCGCGGAGGGGTCGCTTCATGCCGTTGTCGCCGCGCGGCCGCGGCTGGGTGGCAGCCGCGGGACCCGCACCCGTCTAAGTGCCTGTTACGCCAACTTGGAGGCACTTTCTGAATCGATATTGATAAATCGATCGCAGCTCACGGATAACAAAGGGAAAAGAGCTTGCATTTCGGCCCGGCTTGCGGTTGAATTCGGGTCCATGAGGGGGACAGTCCGCCCATTGCTGACCTTCGTGGTCCTGATCTGCGCTGCACTCGGTTGCAGCGCTGCTGCCGCGGCTGGGGGCTCTTCCGCCAGTACGGTCACGCAGGTGCGCGTCTGGGGTGGCCCCGATTCGACGCGGGTGGTCCTGGAATTGACGGCGCCGGTCGACTACAAGCTGTTCCAGTTGAGCAAGCCCGATCGCGTGGTGCTGGACCTCGACAACGGCGCGTTCGCCAAGGGTGTCGGGGCCAAGGCCGGCAAGGGCGTGGTCAAGGACATCCGCGTCGGCCACTTCCAGGGCAAGGCGCGCATCGTGCTGGACCTCGAGCGGGAGGCGCATCCGAAGAGCTTCCTGCTGCCGCCGGCTGCCCAGTACGGCTACCGGCTGGTGGTCGACCTCGGCACGCCCGACGGCAAGACTTCGCGGATCGTGCGCACCATCGACGCCGACATCGCGCAGGGCAAGCCGCGGCCGGTGGTGATCGCGGTCGATGCCGGACACGGCGGCGACGACCCGGGCGCGCGCGGCCGTGGCGGCACGCTCGAGAAGAACGTGACGCTCGGCATCGCCAAGGACCTGGCCCGGCTGATCGACGACCAGCCCGGCATGCACGCGGTGCTGACCCGCAAGAGCGACTATTACGTCCCGCTCGAAAAGCGGTTCCAGATCGCGCGCGAACACAAGGCCGACCTGTTCGTGTCGATCCACGCCAACTCCTGCCCCGATTACTGCGACGCGCGCGGCGCCTCGGTGTGGGTGCTGAATCCGCATGGCAAGCAGAGCGAGGCGGGGCGCTGGCTCGCCAAGAGCGAAAACGCGTCCGACCTGATCGGCGGCGTTTCGCTGGACGACAAGAGCCACATGCTGGCCTCGGTGCTGCTGGACCTGTCGCAGGGCGCGAGCATGCATGCCGCGCACGAGGTCGGCGCCGACGTGCTGACCGCGCTTGGCAAGATCGGGCCGCTGTATCGCGACACCGTGCAGGGCGCGAACTTCGTGGTGCTGCGATCGCCCGACGTTCCGTCGATCCTGGTCGAGACTGCGTTCATCAGCAACCGGGCGGACGAACGGCGCCTCGACAGCAGCAAGGATCGCGAGCACCTTGCCAGGGCCGTGCTGGATGGCGTCAAGCAGTATTTCGAGACCACCCCGCCGCCCGGGACCTGGTTTGCATCGGAACGCAACCGGCGCCTGCACCTGACCACGTCCGCCGCGACCGAGGTCGCCACGCGAAGCAACACAGCGGCCGGCGACGAGGCGGTCAAGCCGGCGGCCCTCAGCACGTCCGCGAAGAAGGCGATCGCGCGGGCCGACGAGGCCATCCAGGACATGCACAAGGTCGCCCGCGGCGAAACCCTGTCGGGCATCGCCCAGCGCTACGGCGTCAGCATGAGTTCGCTGCGCTCGGCCAACGGCGGCAAGATCCAGTCCGGCGGCGGCATCCAGGTGGGCCAGGTGCTGCTGATCCCGAATTCCTAGCCCGGCATCACACTGCCTCGGTGGGTCGCTGCACACGGGATACTGCCAGCGGCCCCTGTGGCAGCGGGCGCTCGCGACCGATTTTGACAGCTCACATGCCGGCCACGATAATGCACGGCTCGCTGCCGAATAGCTCAGCTGGACGAGCGTGCGGCGTTTGCGACAGTGCGGGGGACTGTCGCGACGCGCGCGAGGGCGAGGCAGGGAAGCCGAGCGGAGTGCGCTCCATGGATGGAGACGAAGCGACAACCTCAAAAATTGCCCGAATAGCTCAGCTGGTTAGAGCACTAGACTGTTAATCTGGGGGTCCTTGGTTCGAGTCCAAGTTCGGGCGCCATATACCGGTCTGATAGAGACCCATGAAGGCTGGAAACGCGCGATGCAATGCGGTTTCCGGCCTTTTTTGTGTCGGGGGTCGTCCGAAGTAGTCTGTTGCAATCTACCGTCATAGCTTTGTCGGTAGGTCAGCTACCGACCGTCATCACGGCAGACTTGGCCTTTTCCAGCGTTGTGCGGACATGATCCGCAAGCGTCTGGCTGACGATGATGTGCGTCACGCCACTACCAGCCGCCAGCGCGACGTGGACGCCGCCGTTCGGCAGGTCATGGGCGGCGCGGTCGATGCCGACGAAGTGATCGACCTGTTTGCCGTAGCGGGCCTGGATGAGGCACGTCTCGACATCCTGAGTGGCGACTCTCTCCAGCGCCTGGCCGCGCTGGAACAGAAAAATCGTGCCTTGGAAACCTTGCGCAAGCTGCTCAACGACCAAATCCGCGTGACCGAGCGCAGCAACCTGGTGCAAAGTGCCGCAAGGCGCTGGAAGAAGCGCTGTCGCGCTACACCAACAAGGCCATTTCCACCGCCGAGATGATCGCTCGGCTGATCGACCTTGCCAAGAGCTTGCGCGAAGCCCGCAAGCATGGCGAGGAGCCCGGCCTGAGCAGCGAGGAAACCGCATTCTACGACGCGCTGGCCGACAACGGATCGGCGCGCGCAGCGATGCAAAGCGACACCTGCGGCTGATGGCGCAGGAACTGGCCGAGATGGTCAAGAAGATGCCCAGGCTCGACTGGACACACCGCGAGTCGGTACGCGCCAGCCTGTGCCGCAACGTCCGCCGCATGCCGGCGAAGTTTGGACACCCACCGGATCTGGCCGAAGGGGCGACTCAGCTGGTACTGCGGCAGGCATAGCTGTCGACGGAGAACGGGGAATAACCGTACTCGCAACGTCTGGCCAAGGATCGGGCACGGGGATTGTTTCGTTTATTGCGTATATTGCGTTTGTTTCGCTTGTTGGCTAGACTGTGTTTCCCAAGAGAAGACTTGGAGAGGATGAAGCCGCCATGTCTGCCTTACTGAACGAACAACTCGTCACACCTCCAACCACCCCCGAAGAATCCAAGCTGGCGCGTGAAAGCAGCCGACTGCTGGCCGCGTGCATTGGCCGCGGTCCGACGGCGCGGCTGCGCGTGATCGCCGGTGATGGCGAAATCGAAGTGCCGGTGGCTGCGCTACGGATGCTGGTCGACATCTTGAACAACATGGCGGCTGGCAATGCCGTGAGCCTGGTGCCGATCCACGCCGAGCTGACCACCCAGCAAACCGCCGACTTCCTCAACGTGTCGCGCCCGTACGTCGTCGGGTTGCTGGAGCGCGGGGAGCTGGCCCACCACATGGTGGGTACGCACCGGCGCGTGTATTTCCGCGACCTGATGGCGTACAAGAATGCCCAGCTCGCCGAGAGCAAGGCGCGGCTGACCGAGCTGGCGCGCGAAGCCCAGGAACAGGGCTTCTACTGATGTCGAACTTTGTCGCGTTGTATGACGCTTGCGTGTTGTACCCGGCGCCATTGCGCGACTTGTTGATGCACTTGGCCGTCAGTGGGTTGTACCGCGCACGCTGGTCTGAGCGCATTCACGACGAGTGGATGCGCAACGTGCTGGCCAATCGCCCTGATCTTGTGCGCGAGAAACTGGAACGGACTCGCAACCTGATGGACGCCAGCGTGCCGGACTGCCTGGTTGCAGGTTGCGAGGGTCTGGAAGCGCGACTGACATTGCCCGATCCGGACGACCGCCACGTCCTGGCTGCTGCGATCCTGTGCCAGGCCGGCACAATCGTGACCTTCAATCTCAAGGACTTTCCGGCAGAAGTGTTGGAACCGTTGGGAATCAAGGCCCAGCACCCCGACGAGTTCATCGAGCACGCTTTCGGTATCAGCCCGGCAGCCGTCATTGCCGCAGTGCACGATCATCGCGCTTCGCTGATGCATCCGCCGAAGACCGTCGACGAGTTGCTGGACGGGTACCTGAAACAGGAGCTCGTGACGACGGTGGGCTTGTTGCGGCCGTTCGTCGCGCAACTCTGAGTCCGCGGTTGATTGCGCAGGTTGCGATGCGTGATATGAATCGACATGGCTGCTCGTCCAATACCATCCAGCGTCTACTGACGGTAGATTTGACGGTAGCTTGTGGTGCGGTGAAGGCCAGAACCGCGTAACCGCGGCCTTGTGCGGCATGGTTCGAGTCCAAGTTCGGCGCCAGATCGATCGCCAGGCCGACGCAACCCGTCGGTCTTTGTGCGCCCGGCACGGGCGCACTCGTGGAGGTGCAAGTCCTCCCGCGAGCTGGCCACAGCGAGCGAAGCGAAGCGCAACTGCGGAAGGGTGACCGACCGTGGGGAGGAAGCGTGGAGCGAAACTGCGAGCCGATGGACAAGAACTGGATAGGAGGCGGTGCCGATCAGGGCGAGCGGGCAAGGAACCGCGAAGCTCTCGTGGTCAAGGATCGGTGGCGTAATCCGGCGGTTGTGCAGTGAAGGAGTGCGTTCTTACCCGGGGAGATCTCGCCTTGTG